>JAFEBB010000008.1 GCA_018266075.1 Deltaproteobacteria bacterium
GCCGAGGTTGGCTGCATCGCGTTGATTACAGTTGCTCCTACATCCACCACGCTCTTTCGCTGTCTCGCTACTCGCGGATCTTCGTCGCCCGCGCCGACGTCTTCTCCGTCAGCTCGCTGGTCTTCGCGAGCAACGCGTCGAGCTCGCGGTAGATGACCTCGACCTCTTCGCTCGGACCGCCGCCGAGATCCTCGAGCCGACCGAGCAGCGCCTCCACGCGAAGCAGGTGCTGGTGCGCGAGCAACAGATCGCGACCGGTGCGGGTGCCGCGGCGCGTGAAGATCGAGCCGGAGGCGAAGAGGCGGGAGAGCGCGCCGCGGTTCTGATCGAGCACCGCGCGGATGCGAGCTTCGTAGTCGTGGAGACGGCGGCGGCCGCGCTCAACCTGGAGGTCGACGATGGTCGCGCTGCGCTTCCTCGCCATCGTTCACCACTCCCGCGCGTCGCTCGCGCTCACTGCATCGAACGCAATCACCCTAGTACCCGCTGCGCGCGACGGTCAATGCACGCAAACGCGCGGCGTCCGCGCGACGGCTTGACTTCAGTGCGATGGTGAGCGAGCGCGATCGAGATCTATCGCGTGAAATTTCGCACGCTCGCGAGGCGTATTAACGAATTCGTTATACGCCCTTGGCCAGCTCGCGCGCGATCACCAGCTTCTGCACCTCGCTGGCGCCCTCGTAGATGCGCAGCGCGCGGATCTCGCGGTATAGCCGCTCCACCGCCGCGCCCTTGCACACGCCCGCGCCGCCGTGAACCTGGAGGCTGCGGTCGATCACCTTCTGCGCGGCTTCGGTGGCGAAGAGCTTGGCCACCGCGGCTTCGTACGTCACGCGCGCGCCGCCGTCCTTCACGCTCGCGGCGTGGTGCACGAGCAGCCGCGCGGCGTCGAGCTCCATCGCGCTCTCGGAGATCAGGAACTGCACGCCTTGCAGATCGAAGAGCGGCGCGCCGAACTGCTCGCGCGACTGCGCGTGTGCGAGCGCTTCCTTCAGGGCGCGCTTGCCCATGCCGATCGCCGCGGCGCCGACGGTCGCGCGGAACAGATCCAGCGTCGCCAGCGCGAGCTTGAGGCCCTGGCCTTCGTCGCCGAGCCGCCGCGACGCGGGGATCACGCACTCCTCGAACGTCAGCTCGGCGAGCGGGTGTGGCGCGAGCAGCTCCGTCTGCGGACCCACGGTGAAGCCCGGCGTGCCCGCATCGACCACGAACGCGCTGATGTGCCGCTGCGAGTCGCTGGTGCGCGCGAACACCGTGTAGTGGTTCGCGATGCCGGAGTTGGAGATGAAGCGCTTGCGGCCGTCGAGCACGTAGGTGTCGCCCACGCGGCGCGCGGTGGTGCGCACGTTGGCCGCGTCGCTGCCGGCCTCGGGCTCGGTGAGCGCGAACGCGAACACGCGCTCGCCGCGCGCGGCCGCGGGCAAGAGCTCGCGCTTGAGCGCGTCGTTGCCGCCCATGGCGATCGGATAGCTGCCGAGCCCCTGGACCGCGAACACCGAGTCGGCGAGGCCGGAGAAGCTCGCCAGCTCCTCGCGGATGGCGCAGATGGCGAGCGCTTCGACTTTTTCCAGCGCGGCGTAGAGCCCGGCCTCGGCCATGAGCTGCACGGCGCGGCGGCCGTCGGCGAGCACGTAGGGCGATTCGGTGGGCAGGCGCGGCCCGACTTCCGCCGCGGCACGTGCGAGCGCGAGGTGCGGCTCCTTCAAGAACGGCGAGGCGACGGAGAGGCGCATGGGTTCTCCTTCAGAGTCCGCGGAAGCCGGCGAAGTCGCCCTCGACGTACAGCAGCCCGAACGGGAAGTCAGCGCCGTCGTCGGTGCGGAGGGTGAGGTCGGGGGGCGAGGTGGCGTCCTCGAGCGCGTCGAACTCCGGCGTCTCGCCGTCGCTCGACTCCAGCGCCTCGGCGAGCCGCGACTTCTCGACGAAGCGCGCGCGCCAATGCTCGAACTCAGGCGTGGGCGCGAAGTGGCAGCACACGTTCCACATCTCGTTGTCGCGATGGGTGAGCCGCCCGAGCGCCGTCTCGCCGGCTTAGAGCGTCCACGGGCCCATCGATCACTTGCCCTGGAAGTTCGCCGGACGCTTGGCCACGAAGGCCTCGTACGCCTCGCGGAAGTCCTTGGTCTGCATGCACACCGCTTGCGCGCGCGCTTCGCTCTCCAGCGCGCTCAGAAAGTCGAGGCCCATCTCCTCGTTGAGCGCGTCCTTGGTGATGCCCAGCGCGAACGACGGCCCGCTCGCGAGCCGCTTGGCCAGCGCGAAGCCTTCGGCTGGCAGATCCTCATGCTTAACCACTTTGTTAAACAGCCCGTAGCGCTCGGCGGTGGGCGCGTCGATGGCGTCGCCGAGGTAGAGCAGCTCCGTGGCGCGCGAGAGCCCGACCACGCGCGGGAGCAAGAACGCCGAGCCCATGTCCGCGCCGGCGAGTCCGACCTTCACGAAGAGGAAGGCGATCTTGGCCTTCTCGCTGGCGATGCGCAGGTCGCTGGCCAGCGCGAGCACCGCGCCTGCGCCCGCGGCCGTGCCGTTGAGCGCGGCCACGATGGGCTTGCGGAGCGTGCGCATGTTGCGAATCACGTCGCAGGTCATGCGCGTGAACTCCACCAGGCCGGGCATGTCGCGCGAGAAGAGCTCGCCGATGATGGCGTTCACGTCGCCGCCGGAGCAGAAGCCGCGGCCTTCGCCGGTGAGCAGCACCGAGCGCACCTGGGGCTGCGTGTTCAGCCAGGCGAAGCCCTCGCGCAGCTCCGCGTAGATCTCGAAGGTGAGGGCGTTGAGCAGATCCGGCCGGCACAGCGTGATGATCGCGACGCCGTCCTTCTCCTCGTACTTCACGTGCTGAAACTTCATGGGATCACCGCCGTGGCTTCGATTTCGACGAGGGCCCGGTCCTCCACCAGCGCGCTCACCTGCACGAGCGCCATGGCCGGGAAGTGCTTGCCGAGGTGCGCTCGGTACGCGGCGCCCACGGCAGGAAGATCGGCGAGGTACTTCTTCTTGTCGGTCACGTAGACCGTGAGCCGCGCGATGTGGCTCGGCTCGCCGCCGGCCGCGCGCACCACCGCGACCACGTTCGCGAGCGTGTTCTTGAACTGCTGGATGAAGTCGTCGGTTTCGAAGGCGCAGGTGGTCGGATTCCAGCCGATCTGTCCGGCGACGAAGAGCTGCTTGCCGCTGGCGACCACGCCGTTGCTGTAGCCGCTGGGCCGCTTCCAGCCTGCGGGTTGAATGAAGTCCATGTTCACTCCGACCAGCCACGAGCCACCAGCCACCAGCCACCGACCCGCGCTACATCGCCTCTCCGCCATCGACGCCCAGCGCCTGGCCCGTGATTCCGCTCGCCACGTCGCTCGCGACGAACGCCACCATCTCCGCGACTTCGGCAGGCTGCGTGATGCGGCCCATCGGGTTCATCTGCTCGATGGCCGCGCGCGCCTGCTCGCGGGTCTGGCCGGAGGTCTTGTGAATGCGCTCGATGGACTCATGAAACATTTCTGTTTCAGTCCAGCCGGGGCACACCGCGTTCACGGTCACGCCCTTCTTCGCGACCTCGAGCGCCAGCGAGCGCGTCAGGCCGAGCAGCCCGTGCTTCGACGCGCAGTACGCCGCCGTGTAGCGATAGCCGATGCGCGCTGCCGTGGAGGCGATGTTGATCACCCGGCCCCACTTCGCCGCGAGCATGTCCGGGAGGACCACCTGCGTGCAGAGGAACGCGCCGGTGAGGTTCACGTTCAGGATGCGCTGGAACTCGTCGAGCGACACCTTCAGGAACGGCGCTGCCGGCGAGATCCCGGCGTTGTTCACGAGGACCGTCACCGGGCCGTGCGCCGCGCGCGCCTTCTCGAAGGCCTTCGTCACGCTCTCGGGGCTGGCGACGTCGAGCTCCATCGCGTGCGCCTTGCCGCCCGCCGCCGCGATGGCCTTCACCGTCTCGTCGAGATGCTGTGCGCTCCGGCCGCCGATGCTGACGATGAAGCCCGCCTTCGCCAATCGCTCGGCGCAGGCGCGGCCGATGCCGCGTCCGCCGCCGGTCACGAACGCGTGGCGCGTGGGGCTTTGCACGGCGCGGGTTCTAGCCGAAGGCCCGCAATCACGCCACCTGCGCCGAAGCCTGCAGCAGCGTCACCACCTCGTAGTCCTGCTTGATGCGCCGCAAGAGCTCCGCGAGCCGCGCGAGCTTGTCGGTCGCGGGCACGCGCAGGTCGCGCTGGAGCTGGGGCAGGGCGCTCCCGGTGCCGTCGCTCTCGTCGAGGAGATCTGCGCCGTGCAATTCCAGGTTCAAGAACGGCTGGCGCACGATGTTGCGATATATCGAGAACACCACCATCGCAGGCAGGGTGCACACGAACGTGCCAATAAAAGGAAAGCGCGTGATGGGCTCCACGGTGATCGGCAGCTCCACCACCGGCCCGTCGCCCTTGCGGTACGGCTCTTCCGGATCCGGCCGATAGGGCTCGAGCGGCGCGGTGAGCACGCGCGGTCGGTCCATGCTCGAGGCCGAATGGCGACCGGCGAGGTTCTGCACCGCGAGCACCACGGCCTTCGCCAGGTAGTAGGGCGCCGCGGGAAAAACGGACGAGCCGTACGCGTACTTCTGCTCCACCAGCGCGCGGTACATCTCCGCGGTGAAGGTGTAGCCCGGCGCGCGAAACCCGCGGGGACGCACGCCGCACGCAGCCTCGAGCACGTCGGCGCCGCGTCGAATGTCGGTCGAGACGTCGGCGGTGCCCTGCTGGCCGAGCGCGTAGCGGTGCCAGAAGGTGTGGTTGCCCACCTCGTGTCCGCGTTGAACGGCGCGGCGCAGCGAGGCCTTGCCGTGCTCGCGAAGATCGTTGCCGATGGCGAAGAGCGTGCCCGGGACCTGGTGGTTGTTGCAGAGCTCGAGGAAGCGATCGATGGCCACGCGGTCGACGAGATCCTCGCCGCTCGCGGGAAGCGCGCCCTCCGGCAGCGCGTGGATCGCCGCGTAGTGCGAGAGCCCGTCGAGGTCGATGGTGATGCAGGCCTGGCGCTTCATGCGGGGCGCAGTTTGAACTTCGGCAGGGTGAAATGCCACTCTTCCGCGCGCTCGGAGGAAACATGAGAAAGCTCGTCATCATCGTCGCGGCCGCTGGCGCGCTCGCGTGCACCAAGAGCAGCACCAGCTCGAGCACGACCGGCACCACCGGCACCGGCGCGACCAGCACCGGCACGGGCACGACGAGCGGCGGATCCGGATCCGGCACGACGTCGACCACGGCCGCGTCGACGTCGACGGGCGGCTCGAGCGGCTCCTCGGGCAGCGTGGGCGGCGTGGGGATCTTCACGCGGCTCGACGGCCTCTGGAACGGCCCGGCCACCCTGACGCCGCTCGGCGACTTCCCTCAGATGCCCATGGATCTGCGTGCGGAGAACAACGGGCACCTGCTCTTTGGCCGTGTGGATCTCGACGATCAAAACGCGCTGCGCTTCGGCTTCTCCATCGAGACCGTGAACGGCGTGGACACCGTCATCTTCCGCAACGGCGGCCTCTTCAGCGGCATGAGCCGCGACACCCGCACGTCGCTGGTCGACTTCGACGAGACCGCGGGCACGTACCACTTCTGCGCCGAGAGCAGCGCGGGCTGCGGCTACGTCGACGCGGTCTTCAGCTTCAGCGACGCGACCCACGTGACGCTCAACGTGCACGTGAACGGCGCGCAGCACCTCGTCTGGACCGCGACCCGCGAGGAGACGCGCGACATGCCCAGCCCGTTTCCGTCGGATCTCTCGAGCCAGGGCGCGGGCACCGCAGACTGGCCGCCGCTGCCCGAGCTCGACGTCACCGTGAGCTGGTCGCCCGCGCTCACCGCCGACGCCGATGTCTGGGTGGTGCTCACGACGACGAACTGCAGCAACACCGGCACGGGCTGCAACGCGAGCCGCTTCATGAAGGCCGCGGCGCACGCGGGCGACTCCAGCGCCACGCTGAACATGGTCCAGATGCACGCGGGCGACTACAAGGCCAACGCGGTGCTCGATCGCAACATGGACTTCGAGGCCACGCTCGGGCCGGATCACGGCGACGGCGTGGCGCTGCCGAATCGCGCGGTCACCGTGGGCGCGACTGGCACGACGACGTTCGCGATGTCGATCGTGACTTCGATCTAGCCTTCGCGGTTCCGATTCTTGATGCGGATCTCCACGAAGAGCGTGGAGAGGTTCTTCAGCACCTTGGGCACGCGCTTGTAGAGGTTGATGCTCGGCTGGCGCTTCTCGTGGAGCTCGATGGGGATCTCCACCACCACGCGATTCATGATGCCCGCGCGGATCACGAACTCGCTGGCGAAGACGTCGCGATCGGTCACGCAGGCGTCGGCCACCGCCAGCAGCCGGTCGCGCTTGAAGGCCTTGAGGCCGTGCGTGTCGGTGCCCCTGAACTTCAGCGCCACGCGCAAGAGCCCGTTGTAGGTTCGCGTGGCCACGCGGCGGAAGATCGGCCGCTCGTCGCGCGAGCCGGCGAGGGCCTTGGAGCCGACCACCATCTCCGCGTCACCGCGCTCGAGGATGCGCAGCGCGCGCTGGTGGAAGTCGACGTCGCAGAGGTCGATCTCCTCGCAGATGACGAACTTGCCGCGCGCCTCGAGGATGCCCTTCTTCATCGCCTTGCCGTAGTTCGGCTCGTCGGAGTGCAGGGCGCGAACGCGCGGCAGCTCCTTGGCGAGCTCGTCCACGATCGACGGCGTGGAGTCCTTCGAGCCGTTCTCCGAGAGCAGGATCTCGTAGTTCCAGCCCTTGTGATCGAGCTGATCGACGAGCTCGCGCGTGGAGCGCTCCACGATCGCGGCTTCGTTGTAGACCGGAATGACGACGCTGACGTTCGGAGTGCTTTCGGAGGCCATGATCTAGGCGGCGCGGCGGGCGCGGATGCGGAGGGCGGCGTCGCGACCGCCGCGGATTGCGTCCTCCATGGAGGAGTACTCCCAGTTGCCGTAGCGGCCCACCGGCTCGATGCCCTGGGCCTGGAGGAAGTCGACGATGGTCTTGCGGGCCTCGCCGTAGTCCTTGTCGT
Organism: Deltaproteobacteria bacterium; assembly: GCA_018266075.1. Lineage (GTDB taxonomy): Bacteria > Myxococcota > Myxococcia > Myxococcales > SZAS-1 > SZAS-1. The sequence continues at coordinate 7,031 of JAFEBB010000008.1, forward strand.
AGAGCACGTACGAGTTCTGGATCGTGCGCGCCTCGGCGAAGAGCACGTCCTCGCGCTTCTTGAGCATGCCGCACGCGAGCAACCCGTCCACGGCCTCCTGCTCGGCCTGGCGGTGCGGGTAGTCGGCCATCTGCTTGCTGAACTCGACGTAGAAGCTGGAGTGGCCCGCGGGCGCCGTGCCCGCCCAGGTCGAGCTCGGCGAGCCGACCCGATAGAACGGGAACTGCTGCTCGGGGAAGTAGACCCAGTGATGGCCCAGGGTCGGGCCCTTGGCGCCCACGTTCACGTAGGTGGTCCACACCGCGCGCAGCTTCCTGCAGGCGGCGTCGATCGCCTCGGGCACGCCGCCGCCCGCGCGCATCAGCGCCACCAATGCCTGCGGCGGGATGCTGGAGATGAGGTGCGTGTACGAGATCGTCCGGCCGTCGGCGAGCCGCACCTGCTTGCGCGCGTAGTCGATCGACTTCGGCTCGACGTTGCACTCCAGCGGCCCCAGCTTCATCACCGGCGGCACGAAGCCCTTGGGCAACGTCTCGATGCCGCCCTCGCGCGGATAGATGAAGTGCGCGTTGTAGCCGAGCTGGTCGTCGGCGATGCCCAGCGCGCCTTTGACCACCTGCTCGATGGTCGGCCGCGGCACGAACCGCCCCGTCCACGCCACCGAGAGCTCCGACGGGTGCACCGTGTAGAGCTTGGTGTTGTACGGGAACATGAAGTGCTTCGCGAAGCCGTCGCCCAGGTAGCGCAGGATGAACTCGGCGAAGGTGGTCGGCTCGCGGTCGCGGAGCGCGCGGCCCTTCTCGCCGAAGTTCGCCTCGTGGAAGCCGAGCAGCAGCTCGCTGACCACGTTCGCCGGCAGCCCGAAGGTGTTCACCTGGTACGGGTAGCGCGTGTAGATGCCGTTCGAGTAGATGCGCGCCTGCCGTTCGATCTCCACGAACGCGTTGGGCAGGAGCTGGTCCACCAGCTTTCGTACCGCTGGATCCCGCAGGTGGAGCCAGTGGCCGGTGTGATCGAAGGTGAAGGTGCCGGCCGGCGTCTGGCGGAGCTCCGACTTGCACAGCCCGCCGGGCCGCTCGCTCTTCTCAATGATGTGGAAGCCGCCCTCGAGGTGGTACGCGGCGGAGAGGCCCGCCAGCCCAGCCCCGAGGATCAGCGTCTCGACGTTGGCCATACGCGGCGCCTTCTAGCACACAACGAACATCAGATCCGGCAAACGGCCAGACTCGCGGGCCATTCGGGGCCATTCAGGCTTCCGACCATGCCCAAGCGGCAGCTTTGGTCTCCGCCAATGGGGTGCTAACCTTCGCCGCTGCTGGATCTTTCCCGGCATGAGCCACCCCTCCTTGCAGCCTGACCGCCTTCCGCTGAGCACCGGTGTGTGCGCGGCGCGGCCGGCTGCCCGCTGAGCCGCTTCACCCGAGTTCCCCATGCGCGCGAACTGCCCCTCCTGCAACACGGCGTACCAGGTCGAGGACGCCAAGGTCCCGCCCGGCGGCGCCCGGTTGAAGTGCTCCAAGTGCGGCACGATGTTCAGCATCGGCGGCAAGCAGGCGGCCGCGCCCGCCGCCGTTCCGCTGCCGGGTAACAAGGGTCCGGGTGCGGCGGTTCCGCTGCCGGGTCAGCGTGCGGCGCCCGCGGCCGTGCCACTTCCGGGTCAGCGCGCGGCCCCTGCCGCCGTGCCGCTGCCGGGTGGGCGTGCGGCGCCGTCGGCGGCCATTCCGCTCCCGGGTCAGGCGCGCTCGGCGGGCGCTGCGGTCCCGTTGCCGGGTGGGCGTGCGGCCGCGCCGTCGGCGGCCGTTCCGCTCCCCGGCGGTCGCCAGGCCGCGCCCATGGACGACCCCTACGCTGCGGACTTCGGAGGCGCGTCCACCCAGGGTGGCGACGACTTCGACGCCATGCTCCAGCAGGCGGCCGAGCCGGATCCGGCGCCGGTGCCGGACTCGTCCACCAACGCGGTGGACTTCGGTGCGCCGGGCGGCGGCGATCCCGGCGCGGGCGGCGATCCCTACGCCATGGACTTTGGCACGCCCGCTGGCGATGGCGGTGGCGGCGATCCCGGCGCCGGCGGCGACCCGTACGCCATGGACTTTGGCAGCCCAGGGGCCGCTCCCGAGGCCGCAGCTCCCGCGGGCGGCGGCGACGACAACCTGGAGTTCGATCCCACCGCCAGCGCGCCCGCGAGCAGCAGCAGGCCCGCCGACGACCTCGAGGCCGACCTCGCCGCGCCCATCTCGCCGGCCGCGGCGCCCCAGACCGAGGGCGACGACCTCGAGCTCCTCGACTTCATCGACGACGCCGAGGCCCAGGCGAAGTCCAAGGGCAAGGGCAAGGAGAAGAAGAAGGCCGGCTTCGACGGCTTCCAGGTGCGCAACCGCGCGGGCAAGGTCTTCGGGCCCATGCCCGAGGCCGACGTCATCAAGCTCCTCGGCCAGGGCAAGCTGCTCGGCAACGAAGAGATCACCCGCGACGGCGAGACCTGGCTGGCCTTTGGCTCGCACGCGCCGTTCGCCGAGGCCCTGCAGAAGCTGATGGAGGCGCCCGGCGGCCTGCCCGGCGCCAACAGCGGCCCGGGCATCATCGACGGCGCGATCACCGGCGAGCCGACGGTGGATGTAAACGCGCGCATCCAGCAGATCTACGGCGGCCGCATGGCCGGCATCGTGATCGTGGACTCGGCCGAGGCCACCGCGAAGATCAAGAAGCGCATCCCCTACTTCATCGCCGGCGGCGTGGTGGCGCTGTTCCTCGCGTTCGGCATCTACCTCGGGTTCACGCCCTACGGCCTCTTCGGCATGCGGCGCTTGTTCCCCAAGGAGATCAAGCAGGGCTCGGCGGAGTACGCCAAGCTCGTCGACGGCCGCAGCCAGGTGGCGCTGGGCACCTACGCCGGCTTCAAGAAGGCCCTCTCCGACGCCGACGCGGTGCTGCACGAGAACGACCAGTTCGTGGATGCGCGCTCGCTCTTCGTGGAGGCCACCTACGGCCTCAAGGTGAACTACGGCGACGCGCCGCCGGAGGCCGTGGCCCGCGCCCACCAGTACGTGCAGGACATGCTGGTGGCCCAGAAGAACGACCCCGACGTGATCGTCGCGGCGGGCGCCGAGGCGCTCGCCCTGGGCGACGCCACCGAGCTCCGGCCCCAGCTGGAGAAGGCCCTCGGCGAGCTGACCAAGAAGCGGCCCCAGGGCGCCGCCACCGCGGCCCTCGAGCTGGCCCTCTCCGCCGCCAAGACCCGCGACCCCGCCAAGGCCAAGACCTACTTCGACCAGGCGGAGAAGCTGGGCGACTCGCACGTGCGCGCCCTCGACGCCCACGCCGCGTACCTCGTGGCCCAGCGCGATCCTCTCGGCGCCGCCAAGGTCCTGGAGCAGGCGGTGAAGGAGCTGCCCACCCACGGCCCCTCGGCGCTGGCCCTGGCCCACCTGCGCGTGGGCCCGCTCGCCGACTTCGACCACGCCGAGGAGCTGCTCAAGCCGCTGCGTGAAGGCGAGAAGGAGCTCTCCAGCGACGAGCAGGCGCTCTTGCACGCGGTGCTGGGCATGGTGCGCGTGTCGCAGAAGAAGGTCACCGAGGCCGAGGAGGAGTTCAAGACCGCCGCCAAGCTCGCGCCCAAGTCGGCCGACGTGGAGCAGGCCTACGCGAGCTACCTCCTCAAGCGCGGCCTCTTCGATCAATCGCTCGGCCAGTACCAGGACGCGTACAACCAGCGCCCCGACGATTTGGACAACCTCGACGGCCTGGTGGTGTCGATGGTGGGCAACGACCAGCCGCAGACCGCGGAGAAGCTCGTCGCCGACGGCAACCGCAAGTTCCCCAACAACGCCCGTGTGGCGGCGCTGCAGGGCATCGTGGCCGAGGGCGAGGGCAAGATCCTGGAGGCCGAGGAGGACTACAAGACCGCCATCACCCGCGACCCCAAGTACACCCGCGCCGACCTCTTGCTCGGCCGCGCCTACCTGGTGGACGGCAAGGTGAAGGAGGCCCACGCCACCCTCGAGGCGGCGCTCAAGAAGGCCCCCAAGGACGCCGACATCAACACCGCCTGGGGCGAGCTGGCCATGGCCGAGAGCCGCGTCGACGACGCGCTCGGCATCTACGCGCAGGCCATCGCCCTCGACAACGACAACCCCCGCGCCCACCTCGGCCGCGCCCGCGCGCTGCTCGCCAAGGGCCAGTTCCCCGACGCGCTCACCGAGGCCCAGGTCTCCGTGAAGCAGGACGACAAGCTGCCCGGCGCGCACAAGACGCTGGGCGACGTGCTCTTCGCCCAGGGCGAGTTCGGCAAGGCCAAGGAGGAGTACCAGACCTCGCTCAAGCAGATGGGCAAGGACGACGAGGCCTACCTCATGCTCGGCCGCGCCCACTACTCCACCGGCGACTTCGACGCCGCGCAGACCGCCTTCGAGAACGCGCACACCATCAATCGCGTCTCGTACCGCGCCTACTACTGGCTGGCGCTCACGCACTTGAAGAAGCACGAGATCACCCAGGCCATCGAGTCCATGAACAAGGCGGTGGACAACGGCGGCAAGAACGATCCCGACGTCCACTACCAGTTCGGCCTCATCTACAAGGCCGGCGAGGGCCACTACAACGACGCGCTCGAAGAGTACAAAGCCGCCCTCAAGCTGCGCCCGAGCTACGTGGAGGTGCTGGAGGCGCTCGGCGACGCGCTCTTCGAGGCCAACGACTTCAAGACCGCCCAGGGTTACTTCGAGCAGGCCTTCAACACCGACGGAAAGCGCACCGCGCTGCTGGGCAAGATCGGCGACTGCTACGCCAAACAGACCCTCTGGGCGAAATCCATCGAGGCCTACAACAAGCACCTGAGCATCGATCCCGAGGCGGTGGGCGACTACTACAAGATCGGAAACGCCTACAACGAGATGAACAAGAAGAAGGAAGCGATTGCCTCCTTCGTCAAGGCCACCTCCAAGGACAAGACCAACGCCGAGGCTTGGCGCGCCCTGGGCTACGCCTACAAAGAGACCAACAAGCGCGCCGAAGCCGTGCGCGCCTTCAAGCAGTACCTCACGGTCAACGCCAAGGCCGAGGACGCCAAGGACATCGAGGTGGAGATCGACGGCCTCGGCGGCAGCACCGACAAGTAGTGAACCAGATATATCTGGTTCATCGCGCGCCCGGGGCCTGTCTGGCTGCGGGCGCGCCGTGCGTCGAGCGTTGACCCCCTCCGGGCGCGGCCCTATACCCTCCGCACTCCGGAGACGCCCATGCTCGACCTCAAGACCCTGGCCCAGAACTACGACGAGGTGGTGGCCAAGCTGAAGCGCCGCGGCGGCGCGTTGGACTTGGGCCCGGTGGCCAAGCTCATCGCCGAGCGACTCGAGCTGATCAAGTCGGTCGAGGCCCTGCGCCAGAAGCAGAACGTCGCCAACGAGGAGATCAAGGCCAAGGCCAAGACCGACCCCAGCGCGATCGAGAAGCTGCGCGGCGACCTGCGCGCGGTGAGCCAGGAGGCCAAGCAGAAGGACGAGAAGCTGCGCGAGGTGGAGGCCGAGCTGGAGAAGATCCTCCTCTACGTGCCCAACCCGCCGCACGAGAGCGTGCCGGATGGCGCCAGCGCCGACGACAACAAGATCGTCCGCACCGTGGGCGAGAAGCCCAAGCTCAACTTCAAGCCCAAGGAGCACTGGGAGCTCGGCGAGAAGCTGGGGCTGCTCGACTTCGAGCGTGCGGGCAAGGTGAGCGGTCCGCGCTTCGCCTTCTACCGGGGCGCGCTGGCGCGGCTGGAGCGCGCCCTGGTCACGTTCATGATCGACCAGCACACCAGCCGCGGCTACGAGGAGCTCTTGCCGCCGTTCCTGGTGAAGCGCGAGAGCATGCAGGGCACGGGGCAGCTCCCCAAGTTCGAGCAGGATGCCTTCAAGACCGCGGGTGAGCACGAGCTCTTCCTGGTGCCCACCGCGGAGGTGCCCGTCACCAACTTCCACGCCGACGAGATCCTCGAGGGCAAGCTGCCCAAGAAGTACGTGGCCTACACGCCCTGCTTCCGCGCCGAGGCGGGCAGCTACGGCAAGGACACGAAGGGTCTGATTCGCCAGCACCAGTTCCAGAAGGTGGAGCTGGTGAAGTTCGCGCCGCCGGAGCAGAGCTACGCCGAGCACGAGGCGCTGGTGGCCGACGCCGAGGAGATCCTCAAGAAGCTCGGCCTGCACTACCGCGTGGTGTTGCTCTGCGCGGGCGACATGGGGTTCGCCGCGGCCAAGTGCTACGACCTCGAGGTCTGGCTGCCCGGCCAGGACGCGTACCGCGAGATCTCGAGCTGCTCCAACTTCGAGGACTTCCAGGCGCGCCGCGCGAAGATCCGCTACCGCGTGGAGAAGGGCGACAAGCCCAAGCTGGTGCACACCCTGAACGGCTCCGGCCTCGCCGTGGGCCGCACGGTGGTGGCCATCCTCGAGAACTACCAGCGCGAGGACGGCAGCGTGGCCATCCCCGAGGCGCTCTGGCCGTACATGAACGGCATCAAAGAGCTGCGCTGAGCGATATTAACGATCCGGTTATACGCTGGCGGGCAGCGTGGCGAGCGTGACCCACCCCGGGTCCGGCCGACCCTGCTCGTACGCTGCGTGAAGTCCGCTCAGTCGCGCAGGAGGAACGCGGCCGTGTCAGGCGTGACGCCGACCGCGTTCGCCTCGTCGGTGTCGAGGTGCAGATCGAGGGCAAAGTCGTCGCGCACGCGGACCACCACGTCCTCGAAGATCACCGGCCGCGCACCCAGCACGTGCACGCGCACCAGCTCGCCGTGCTGCACCTGGAGCCGCGCGGCATCGGCAGGGCTGGCGTGGATGTGCGGCTGGGCCACGATCGCGCCGTGGGGTGAGCGTCACCTCGCCGGCGGGGCCGCGCACCGTCACGCCCGGCGTCCCGCTGAGGGAACCGGACTCACGCACCGGCGGGTTGAGCCCGAGGTGCAGCGCGTCGGTCCGCGAGAGCTACACCTGGCTCTCGCCGCGCACCGGCCCCACCACGGCCACGTGCGCGAGCTGACCCTTCGGCCCGATGAGCTCCACCCGCTCCTGGGCGACGAACTGCCCATGCTGTGTGAGCTCGTGCGCCGCCGCGAGCGGGTGCTGAGGTCCGAAGAGCCGCTCACAGTCGGCGCGGGTCAGGTAAACGTGGTGCGCGCTCACGCCAATCGGGATGCGCGCCGCGTCTGCGAGGTTCTTGGCTTCCATCAGTTGATCTGAGCATGCGCGCGCCGCGCCATCCAGCGGTCGACGCTCGCCTTGCCCGCACCGTGGCCCGCGAGCATGAGCAGCCCGCCGATGAAGGCGACGTTGGAGAGCGCCTGGGCGCGGTGCGCTTCGTTGGCGAGGTCGTAGTGCACGAGCAGGGTCAGGAACGCCACGTAGGCGATGAGTCCCCAGGAGGCGATGCGCGTCTTCCAGCCCGCGAGGAGCAGGGCCCCGCCGATGATCTCGAAGCCGATGGCGAAGGGCAGCAGCAAACCGGCGTCGTTCATGCCGCTGGCGTTCATGCTGGCCACGGTGGCATCGAAGTGCGCCCACTTCACGAAGCCGCTCACGATGAAGAGCAGCGAGAGCAGCACGCGGCCCGCGGCGTACATCTGCACGCGGCGGCGCTTGAGCTCGTCGAGCTCCATTCGATGCTCGTTCTCGAGCTCCTTGAGCGCGGCAGCGGCGGCATCCGAGTTGTGGTGCAGCGGCGTTTCGTTGAAGCGGGGCTGGGCGATCGTGGTCATGGACGGCTCCTTGTGATGGGCACCCAGAGAGCAACCCACGTGCCGCGGCTGATCCCCGGGGCGAAGCGTGCGCAGCGACGCAGCCGATGCACGTCGCCCTCTGTCCGCCAACCCGGGGCGCAGGTTCTGCACCGGCGGTCCACCGCCATCAGGCGGATCAGGCTGGGCACATGGCGTGCACATCCGCTGTGCAAACCCGAGGACGCCATGCTCACTGCCGCCGATCTCATGACCCCCGCACCGGTGACCGTGCGCCACGACGACTCCATGGCCGTGGCGGTGTCGATCATGCGCATGGGGGTAAAGCCCATCCGCCACCTGCCGGTGCTCGAGAACGGCAAGCTGGTGGGCATGGTGAGCGATCGCGACGCCGCCCGCACCCGTGGCTGGGAGCACGTGAAGGTGCAGGACGCGATGAGCAAGGGGCTCTACATCGTGCGGCCGCGGACGCCCCTGCGCCGCGCCATCGACCGCATGATCAAGCACAACATCGGCGCGTTGCCCGTCGTCGACTGCGATGGGACGGTGGTGGGCATTCTCTCGCTGGTCGACGTGGCCCAGTGCATGGCGAACCTCGTGCTGCGCATCGACGCGCTCCAGGCCGGGCGGCGCCGCGGCCTCACGCCCACCGACGCGAACCGCTTGATGCACATCTCCTCGATGCTCTGGGCCAGCCTGCCCGATCGCGTGCCGCTCGCCCGTCGCAGCGGGCGCCGCAGCTTCGCCGCACGCTCGCAGGCCTGAGGGCGCGATGCGGAGCTGCCACTGCCACAAGAAGCACGGGCTGCGTCGGGTGGTGGTGACCGGCGGCCCGGGCGCGGGCAAGACCGCGGTGCTGGAGCTGGTGCGCCAGGCGTTCTGCGGGCACGTGCACGTGCTCCCGGAGTCGGCGAGCATCCTCTATGGCGGCGGGTTCCCGCGCGGCACCGACGACGCCAGCCGACGCGCTGCGCAGCGCCTCATCTTCGAGATCCAGCGCGAGCTGGAGATCCTCCAGGAGCCCACGCAGCCCGCGTTGGTGCTCTGCGACCGGGGCACCCTCGACGGGCTCGCCTACTGGCCCGGCCACCCCGACGACCTGCTGGAGGAGATGGGCACCACCCGCGCCGAGCAGCTCGCGCGCTACCAGGCGGTGATCCACCTGCGCACGCCCGACGCGGAGGATGGCTACGACCACGTGAACCGGCTGCGCATCGAGTCCGCGACGGAGGCCGCGCGGCTCGACCGGGAGATCCTCAAGATCTGGCACGAGCACCCGCGGCGGCACGTGGTCGCCAGCCGGCCCGATTTTTTGGACAAGGCGCTGGAGGTGGTGAACCTGCTCCTCGAGGAGCTGCCGCCGTGCTGCCGACCGCGGCCGCGCGCGTCGAAGCTCCTGCGGCCGGTGCAGGCGCGGCGTTAGGCTGTCCGCATGACGTCCTCGCCGCGCATGCCCGTCGCGTTCCTGCCGCACGGCGGCGGACCGTGGCCGTTCGTGGAGATGGGGCTGCCCAAGGCCGAGCTCGAGTCGCTCGCGGGCTACCTGCGCGAGCTCGGCGCGCTGCCGGAGAGGAAGCCCAAGGCGGTGCTGGTGGTGTCGGCGCACTGGGAAGAGACGGTGCCCACGGTGATGACCGCGGAGCGCCCGCCGATTTTTTACGACTACTACGGCTTCCCGCCCGAGTCGTACCGCATCACCTGGCCTGCGCCGGGCGCGCCCACGCTTGCCACGCGCGTGCGCGAGCTGCTCGGCGCAGCGGGCTTCACCACGGCCGAGGACGGTGAGCGCGGCTTCGACCATGGGACGTTCATTCCGCTGAAGCTCACCTATCCCGACGCGGACGTGCCCACGCTGCAGCTCTCGCTCAAGAAGGGGCTCGATCCTGCCGAGCACCTGCGCATGGGCCGCGCGCTCGCGCCGCTCCGCGACGAGGGCGTGTTCATCCTCGGCAGCGGCATGAGCTTCCACAACCTGCGCGCGTTCGGAGATCCGCGCGCGCCCGCGGTGGCCGCCGAGTTCGATACCTGGTTGCAGGAGACGGCCACCGGCGAGGCGGCCGAGCGCGACGCGCGGCTCACCGCCTGGACCCAGGCCCCGCACGCGCGCGTGGTGCACCCGCGCGAGGAGCACCTGATTCCACTGATGGTGATTGCTGGCGCGGCTGGGGACGATCGCGGCACCACCAGCTGGTCCGGCGAGTTCATGGGCGTGAAGATCTCGGCGTACCACTTCGGCTGAGTCGGTTTCGTCAGAGCGCGGCGTCCGCGGCGTCCAATCGCTGCGAGGTGTCCTCCATGGCTCTGTGCTCACGCGTCCGATCTCGTCGCTCCCGGCGCAGTCGCTCGCGTTGACGCGCGGGCCTGGGCAGCGCTATCCCCTCCCATGCAGGAACGTGGGGAGGAGTGGCCGAGCGGCTGAAGGCGGCGGTCTTGAAAACCGCTGAGCGCGAAAGTGCTCCGGGGGTTCGAATCCCTCCTCCTCCGCCATTTCGCTTGCCGTCGTCGGGCGGCGAAGGCGGTCCAAAGCTCTTGATCCCGCATGCGGGGTGCATTAGGTTGCGCGGGCTTTTGCGCCGGGAAAGTCCCGTCGCCCGACAATTGAATAGTGATCTGGAGAGGTGGCCGAGAGGCTGAAGGCGCTGGTTTGCTAAACCGGTATACGCCCAAAAGGTGTATCGAGGGTTCGAATCCCTCCCTCTCCGCCAAACTGGTCTGGACCCTTAGCTCAGCTGGATAGAGCGTCGGACTACGAATCCGAAGGCCGCAGGTTCGACTCCTGCAGGGTCCGCCAATTTCTCCCGCGCCACAGGCGCGGGGCCCGTAGGTGCAGCGTGCTCGCCGAAGACATCGCCTTCATGGACGAAGCCTTGCGCGAGGCGCAGGCCGCGGCCGCCGAGGGCGAGGTCCCGGTGGGCGCGGTGGTGGTGCACCAGGGGCGGGTGATCGCCCGGGGCCGCAACCGCAAGGAGCAGCTCCCCGATCCCACCGCCCACGCGGAGCTCCTCGCCGTGCGCGAGGCCGCGAAGGTGCTGGGCGCCTGGCGGCTCTCGGGGGCCACGCTCTACGTGACCCTGGAGCCCTGCGCGATGTGCGCGGGGGCCATCGTGCAGGCCCGGGTGGCGCGGGTGGTGTTCGGCTGCCGCGACCCCAAGGCGGGCGCCACCGGCAGCCTGATGAACCTGGTGCAGGACGCCCGGCTCAACCACCGCGTGGAGCTTTGCGAGGGGGTGCAGGGCGAGCAGGCGAGCAGGGTGTTGAAGGAGTTCTTCCGCGCCAAGCGCGGGAGGGTAGATGGGTCTGGAGAGTTGGCCGAGCTGGTCGAAGGCGCCTGACTCGAAATCAGGTATACCGGCAACGGTATCGAAGGTTCGAATCCTTCACTCTCCGCCAACACATAGAGCCCGCGGGGTGCAAACGCCCCGCGGGCTCGCCATCTGGAGAGGTGGCCGAGCGGTTGAAGGCGCACGCTTGGAAAGCGTGTATACGGGAAACCGTATCGAGGGTTCGAATCCCTCCCTCTCCGCCAGTTGGCGCTGAAGAAGGAACGCAGGGCCGCGGTTAGAATACGCGGTGAAGGATGTTGTGGCCGGGTCCCGGGCAACGTGGGGTCGTGAACCCCGCCAGGCCCGGAAGGGAGCAACGGTAGCGCTCTCCCGCGTGTGTTCGGGGGTGCCCGGCCTTCCATGAGGGCCGCTCGGGAAACCGGGCGGCCCTCAGCTTTTGCGGGCGGGCACTGGACCACCGAGAAGGTCTGGAGAGACGGCGAGCGTTGGAGCGGTCGGGCGTCGGGAGGCCGCGGAGACTTCCTGCAAACGGCGAGCGTTGGAGCGTAGGAGCGGCGCACGCTTCCACTCCAACGCTCTAATGCTCGCCTTTCGTTGGAGGTCGCCTCGGTTTCGGCTCACCTCTGACTGACCCTGGAGATCGACGTCGCGCAAAACGAAAGCGCCGGCTCCCTTTCGGGAGGCCGGCGCTCGCGCGCTTCAGTCTGCTTCGACGCTTACTGGTCGAGCAGGTAGTAGCCGTAACCCAGCGCGCCGTGCAGCGAGCGCATCATGTCCAGGTTCTCGACGTACTTGACGTAGTTGGTGTGGGCCACGTCGGGATCCACGCTCGAGGTCTGGGTCTGACGCCAGAGCTGGTTGGCGTGGTCGAGCATGCGCACCGCAGCGTCGGAGCGGAGGTTGCTGCTGCCCACCGCCGCGGGCGCAATGGAGTGCGCCGCGTAGGTCTTGCCGGTGAGCGGGTCGGTGAAGACCAGCCACTGCTTGGTGCCGCCGGCGCCCAGGGTCTGGGTGGCGTCGTTGGTGGCCAGCGGGCCCGGGGTGCCGTCGGGGTTCAGCAGCGAGGCGTCCGGAACCGGGGCCTCGCCGTTGCCCACCACGAACACGCGGGTGGCGTCGATGAAGCCCTGGTCGAACGTGCTGGAGAAGCCCGAGATGCCCCACACGCCGGCCCACATCTGCGCCGAGAAGCCGAGCTCCGGGTCGATGCGCGAACCCGAGGGGTTCTGCACCACCGTGCCGTCGTCCTGGTGCCAGGCGCCGCTGGTGATGTCGAGGCGCGCCAGGCCCTCGCCCGGCCCGAGCACGTAGGGCGCCAGGTTGCTGGTCTCACCGGCGAAGATGGCGCCGTAGGTGTCGAGGATCTGCTGCTTGTAGGGCAGCCAGTAGCCGATGGCGTACTGACGAACGTCGACGCTGGTGTCGCGGCCGGTGAAGTACGCCTGGCTCTCGCCGAGGGCGTAGAGGGCCAGCCACTTGTCGATGAAGTAGCCGATGCGGGTCTGGCACTCGTCACCCCAGTAGTAGCCGCAGCCGTTGAAGTTCCACGAAGTGGCCTCGTAGCGGCCGTCGGTGATGTCGATGTTGGTCACCTGGCCCGGGGCGTCGATGGGCGTGTCCTGGATCTGCTTCAGGAGCGGGTTGCCCAGCTGGTCGCTGGTGCTCACGAAAGCGCCCGCCTGCGGCGCGGTGAGCACGTCGCCGAAGAGCTTGAAGCCGTCGTTGATGGCCGCGGTGAAGCTGCCCCAGCCGATGACGTCATCGGAGAGGAAGCTGTCCAGCTGGCTGGTGCTCTGGTTGAACGTGACGTCCTGGTTCACGAAGTCCGAGCGCAGCAGCACGTACCAGGTCATCTGCTCGCGGATGATCTCGAAGTAGCGCTCCAGGGTGTAGTCCACGTAGTGGCCGGAGAGGCCGAAGTTGTGGAACGAGAACTGGTCGCGCTTGAAGTTGCGGAGCAGGTAGTAGTTCCAGTAGCGGTTGATGATGTCCTCGGCCTGCTCGTAGGCGTCGGCACCGAAGTCGAACCGCTGGCAGCTCAGGTTGCCCACGAACTCATCCGAGCAGAAGTAGTAGGGCACCTGCACCAGGAGCTTGCCGGTGCCATCGAGCGCCGCGCGCACCGTCTCGTTGGTGCCCGGGCCGATTGCCGCGGGAACGTAGAAGCTGCGGTCGTCGATGTCGTACGCCGAGACGTCCTTGCGCTCCTGGAGACCGGCCGCGCCGTCGTTGAAGTACGAGGGGTACGAGTAGTAGTTCACCGCCTCGAAGCGCGAGCCGGTGTTGAGGAGCGGCGAGGGGAAGCCGTACGCATCCTGGAACACCTGGAGGCTCGCCAGGCGGAACAGCGACTGCGGATCCTGCTTGCCGCTGCCGTTGGTGAGCACGTTGGTGAAGACCTCAACGTGGTTCGCGTAGCCGTACTTGATGGCCGCGATGTCGTAGCGACCGAGGCCCGCGGTGTCGGTGTTGAAGGCCGCGCCGTAGTCCATGATCGAGGAGTACTCCTGACCCTGGCTGGAGATGGCGCCCGGCGAGTTGCCGGTGATGGCCCACGCGCCCTGGGTGGTGTCCACGGTCTGGGGGAGCAGCTCGTTGGCCTGCACCGCGCCCTTGGGGTTGGAGCGGGAGAAGAGCTGCGGGTGGCCGTTGGAGTTGTTGGCGTTGCCCAGCGCGGCCGAGGCGGCCTCGCGCTGGCTCCAGTAGCCAGGGAAGTAGTTCATCGCGTCCCACGAGCCGCGGAAGTTGTGGCGCAGGCCCATGTTGTGGCCCACCTCGTGGAGGGTGACCGCGATGTAGATGCGGATGAGGAGGTCGTTGTAGATGTCCTCGGGCTTCATGTTGGCGTAGCGGTTCGCCTCGCCCTTGATGACGTCGTAGTTGAACGCCTCGAAGTCGAAGCCGAAGGCCTCCATGCGCTCGATGTACTGGCGGCGGCCCGTGCGCATGCGCGGGTAGTTCAGCGGCGAGTACTCGACCTTCTGCGAGGGGCTGAGCGAGGTGAAGTCCTGCCGGGGATCCAGGCCGGTCTGCATGGTCAGCTCCTGGCTGGCCAGCTGGGCCTCGAGCGGCGTGCCGCGCATCATGTCCACCTTGGCCTGCATCATGTCGCCGTTGGGCTGGCCGAAGAGGTCGCCCATGCGGTCCTCGCGGTTCTGCAGCGAGGCGCGGTAGGCCTTGAGGCTGGAGCGATCCACCGGGCCGGGGTTGGCGGCCTTGGCGTAGCTGAAGTTCATGCGCTGCGCCTCAGCCAGGATCTCCTCCTGGGTGCGGGGCTTGGCCGGGGTGCCCAGGCCGTGCGTGGCGCCCTGCTGCTGGGTCACCCAGGCGCGGACGCTGGAGCCCATGTTGGAGTTGGCATTGGTCTGCACGTGCGCGTCGACGTTGGCGCCCACGATGTACTGGTTGGGGTCGATCTGACCGTTCTCCAGCTGGAGCAGGTCGCGCGCGTAGGCCGCGTAGGTGAGGAGCTCGCCGCCGTAGATGTTGGCCTTGGCGGAGATGGTCTCGCCGGTCTCCGGGTCGCTCATCGCCGGGCCGAGACCCAGCGGGCCGCCGGCCTGGTACTGGCCGAGCCAGAGGATGCTCGAGTAGCGCGGGTCGCCCTGGCGCACCTCGTAGATGGGCTTGCCGTCGGCGCCGTTGATGACGTTGCCGTTGGCGTCCACGTCGGCCTTGAGGTGGGTGAGGCACGCGGCCGGGTCGGCGGCGCCGTTGTTGTCGGCGGTCTGCTTCACCGGGTTGTGGCACCACACGAAGATGTCCTGCGAGGCGGCGTTGCCCGTCTCATCCTGGTAGGCCACCTTGAAGACGTTGTTCCACTCCTTGATGACCTCGGCCGAGGCCTGCCAGATGTTCTCCGGCATCTCGGTGTTGGCGTAGTAGGGGATGGTGCGCTGCGGGCGCTGGCCGGGGGGGATCCAGTTGCTGTCGCCGGTGAAGCCCTGGGCCTTGCCGTTGGCGTCCACGCCGGTCACGGTGAGGGGCACGCCGTCGGTGCCCTCCCAGTAGAACTGGTCGTCGGCGATGGGAAGCGGGTTGCCCGAGCCGTCGGTGGCGGTGATCTTGCCGGCGCTGATGGCCTCGGTCTCCGAGAGGTGGCGCCCGGTGGCCAGCACGGCGCCCTGACCGGTCAGGTCGGCGTCGGTGTACTTGGTGAGCCAGGTGGCGTCGTTGGGGTCGCGCACGCGGTGCGGGGCCTCGCAGGTGGTGCCCGGCGTGTTGCAGCTCTTGCCGAAGAAGTTGAAGCGCTCCACGAAGCGCTTGTCACCGGTGTACGTGTCGCCGTACTGGCGGTCCCAGAAGTGGCGCAGCTCGGTGGTGAAGAAGCCGAACGCGTTCTGGTCGATGCCGTCCCACTTGCGCTTCTCGTAGGTGCTGTTGGGGGCGAGCTTGCTGAACGAGTGGCGGAGCTTGACCTTCTGCGCCGCGCAGTCTTCGGTGCCGTAGTAGAGGAAGCAGCTGGGCAGCATGGCGGTGTTGCCCGCCTCGTCGATGACGAACTGCTGCTCGTTGGGGCCCATGATCAGCTGGGCGGTGATGTCGAGGAAGTTCATCTCGCCGCTGGCGAAGCCGAGGTCGGCGTCCTTGTCGTCGGCGCGCTCCACGTGCAGCGCGTCGGGCGAGGTGGGGTCGCTCACGTAGTAGCTGAGCTCGGTGACGTCCACGCCGTCGAAGGTCCAGAAGAGGCCGATGCCCGAGTAGTCGGGAGCGAGGTTCTTGCTCCAGTCGACGCGGAAGTACTCGCGCTCGTTCCAGGGGCGCTCCTGGCTCTCGATGATGCGGTTGGTCTCTTCACCCGTCGACGGGTTGTAGTCGCGGATGATGTCGAAGTGGCTGGTGATGCGCCACGCCGCGAGGGGCTCGCCCTCGTAGGTGTTGGAGCCGTCCACGTTGCCGTGGATGGTGCCGGGGGTCTGCGCCTCCTCCTGGTTGTAGACGAAGGGGAAGGCGCGGACGGCGAACAGGGTGTCCTCGCTGATCACCCACTTGATCTTGGAGAGCTCGCCGTACTGGCCCTCGTACACGGTGCCGTTGGTGGGCGGCGCGTCGATGACCGTGGCGTTGTAGTACCAGGTCCCGTTGAAGTCGGCCTTGCGCAGGGCGTTGGGCTGCACGAACGAGCGGGGAGGCTCGCTCTTGGTGCAGCCGCTGGCGACCAGCGCAGCGGCGAGCATCGTTCCGGCGAGAAGCAGGCGCTTCATGACACGTCCTTCTTGGTTAGGTGTACGGCAGGTGAAACCCCGGGAACTTCACCCGGAGTGAAGTGGAGGAGGTCCTTACGACTTGTGGAGCAGCTTGGCCGCGAGGGCCTCGGTGGTGAGGGTGACGCTCAAGTTGAACGACGAGTAGTTCCGGTAGTCGGTGGTGATGAACGGCTGCTGCCACGAGCCGTCCGGGTGGCGCTGGGGCGACACGGTGATGAGCGCCGCGCTCACGTCGAGGTAGTCGAACGGCTGGTAGTCGGCGGTGAGCCAGAACTGCTGGCTGCCCAGGTCGCCGTGCTGGAGCACCGTCGCGCCCGCGTTGGAGGCCACGGCCGCGTCGTTGGAGCAGAGGTCGACGTTGCCGATGGCCCCGCCGTAGTAGAAATTGCAGTTCGGCGCGGCGCGCTTGAAGGTGTCGGCGATGACGTAGCGGGCCAGGAACGAGAACTTCTCGTTGGGCGCGTAGGTCACGGAGATGGCGTCGGCGATGCCATAGCTGGGCACGAAGCCGCCCTGGCCCACCGCAAACTGGTCCAATGCACCGTTGGTGCTGGAGAGCGCGTTGGCGCCCAGCTGCGGGTTCACGGGGATGGACGTCTCGTTGAGCGCGGTGTCGGAGACCGGGACATCGTGCGAGTAGAAGTACTTGGTGTAGCCGAAGGAGTAGTCGATCGAGATCTTCTTGTTGAGGAAGCTGCGCGAGAGGCCGATGCCCGGCTGGAGCGAGGTGATGAAACCCGTGGCCTGGCTCTCCGCCGAGACCGGCAGCGCCGAGCCCAGCGAGCCCTTCACTTCAATCAGGGCCACCGGGACGGTGTAGAGGTTGTCGCTCACCTTGAGGCCGATGTCGCTGTAGTCGAGCCGGCGGTCGCCGCCGCCCTGGCAGTAAGGCAGGTCGCTGGTGTTCACCACGCCGCCTTGACCGCTGGGAGCGGCGTTGAGGCAGTTCTGGTAGCTCTGGCTAGAGGGCAGGTTACCGGTGCGGAACTGCTCGCCCGAGCCTGCGAACTCGCCGGAGAGCGCCCAGCGCGCGCTCACCACCAGCCGCTTGAGCATGGGCTGGTTCTTGAAGAACTTCTCGCCCGCGCGCCACGACGGCGCCAGGTAGAGCGACCAGCTGTTCTGGTAGGTGTTGTCCGGGCCGGCGTAGAGGCCGCTACCATCGCCGAGCGTCGCGTCGAGGCCCACGCCCGCGAAGATGAGCGGCTTCTCGTCGACCTTCGTCTCGTGCTCCGACTCCGCGTCGGGCGCCTTCGCGGTCACCCCAGCCGTTGCGCCGGCCGTCGCGGGCGCAGCCGCCGGAGCGGGCGCCGCGGGGACGTCGGCCACCGGGGTCGCTGCCGGGGCAGCCGCCGGAGCCGCCGCAGGCGTCGCCGCCGCCGGGGCCGCGTTCACCGCAGGCGCTGCCGCCGGAGCGGCCGTGGTCGCCGCGGCCGGAGCCGCAGCGGCGGCGGGCGTGGCGTTCACCGCCGGAGCGCCCTGGGCCTGGGCCTTCTTCTTCTTCTCGTCCTCGTCGCTCTTGGCGGGGGCCGCGGCCGGAGCGGCCCCGGGGGCGGGCGTGGGCGCGGCGTTCACCGCCGGCGCACCGGCAGGAGCGGGTTGGGCTGGCGCGGCGTCGTCGGCGCGGGCCGAGCGAACTCCGACGAGCGCGAAGGCCAGCGCGCCCACCACCATGGTCCGAAGGCTCTTCCCGCTCATCCGCGCTTCCTCTCTCGCCTCAGCCGAAGCCGAGGTGGTGCAGGGTTCGCGCGGCATTGCAGTGCCTATGCCAGATGATCCGGACGTAGGCTGAAGCGCGACAACCCTCAAGGGCGGCGCAGGATTCCCGATAATGTGTGCCTCGTCAACCAGCCAGGTCCAAGATCGCGAATTCTGAGTGACTCGTCGGCGTTCTGGCGGCCGGGATCACCCGATTGCCACTTTCGTGGCAGCCGCGCGTCACACGTAGGGCAGTGTGGGTGCGCCTGATCCGGCTGGATCAGGTCCGCGGCTTGTCGATGATCTCGGTCGGCATGCGATCGAGCTTGGTGGTCCAGCCGGCGATCTCCTCCGCCTTGCCGGGGAACACCGTGCGCAGCCAGGCGCCGATCTCGCTCGTCGACGGCGCCCCGTGGGTCGCTTTGAGATAGCCGTCGAGCGCGCTCGAGAGGTGGAGCGCGGTAGGGTAGCGCTCGTCCGGGTTGCGCGCGAGGGCCCGCTGCACGATCCGCCAGAGCTCCTCGCCCACGCCCGCGCGGGACTTGGAGATGCGGGGCACGGGCTCGTCGAGCAGCGCGCGCAGGGTGGCGCCGTCGTTGTCGCGCAGGAAGAGCGGCCGGCCGGCGATGAATTCGTAGAGCACTGCGCCCAGCGCGAACACGTCGCTGCGGCGATCGATGGTGCGGCCCAGGCACTGCTCCGGGCTCATGTAGCAGAGCTTGCCCTTCACGGCGGTGTCGCGGGTCTGCTCGCGCTGCACCTGGCTCTTGGCCACGCCGAAGTCCACCAGCTTGGCCACGCCGTCGAACGTCACCATCACGTTCTGCGGCGAGACGTCGCGGTGCACCAGCCCCAAGGGCCGTCCGTCGAGGTCGGTGAGCTCGTGCGCGGCGTGGAGGCCGGTGGCGATCTGGCTGGCCAGCGCCAGCGCGTAGGGCACGGGGATGCCGCCCATCTCGTACGCCGTGTCGACCAGGCTCGCCGAGTCCACGCCCGCCAGGAACTCCAGCGCCATGTAGTACGTGCCGCCCAGCTCGCCGAAGTCCTCCACGCGCGCCACGTGCGGATGGTTCACCAGCGAAGCCACGCGGGCCTCGTCGAGGAACATCGCCGTCAGGTGCCCGTCGCGGGAGAGGTGCGGGAGCATGCGCTTGAGCGCGCAGAGTCGGGCCACGCCGCTGGGGCCGTCGACGCGCGCGAGGTGCACCTGGGCCATGCCGCCCTGGCCGAGCAGCTTCACCAGCGAGTACTTCCCGAAGCGGCCGTCGTCGAGGAAGACTGGCTTCTCCAGCGCGCGGATCTTCTGGCGCAGCTCGCGCTCCACTTCCACCTCCGAGAGCGAGAGCACCGCGCCGTCGAGCTCCTGGGCGAGGATCTCCGTGCGCGCGTCGGCCTTGTCCTTGAGCGACTCGGGAAACACCAGCAAGAGCTCGCCCAGCTTGAGCTTGCCCACCTCGAGCGGGAAGCGGGAGACCACGCCGTCGAGATCGCGGATCTTCTCGTTGCGCAAGAGCCGTCGCCCGAGCTCCTCGTCGAGGCCGGTGACGCGCACCAGGTTCACGCGCGCGCCCGGAGACACGCGCACCGCGCCGCCCACCGCGCCCGCGCGCGGGGCCATGCGCTCCAGGAAGGTCTGCACGCTCTCGTCGAGCGGGCGGCCCTCGCCCTGGCAATTCGACAGAAAGGCGTCGGCTTCGCGGTTGAGCCGGAGCAGGAACTCCAGCTCCGCGGCGCGCTCCTCGGCGGACGGCGCCGGCTTTGCGCGCGCGTCGGCCATGAGGGGCTACTTCTGCTCCGCCGCGTAGATGGCGTCGGCGATGCGGTAGGCCGAGCCCTCCAGTCGCTGCAGCGCTTCCTTGAGCTTGGCCGGATCGGGCGACTCGAGGGTGTCCTTGAGGTTCTGCAGGTCGCTCTTGATCTCGTCGACGTCCTGGCTCTTCAGGAGGCTGGCGTACTCCTCGAGGCTCTTCTCGGTGGTGTAGATGAGCCCCTCGGCGTTGTTCTTCAGCTCGGCCAGCTCCTTCTTCTTCTTGTCGTCGCCGGCGTGCTCCTTGGCGTCGGAGATCATCCGCTTGATCTCCTCCTCCGTGAGGCCGCTGGAGGCGGTGATGCGGATGTTCTGCACCTTGCCGGTGCCCAGATCCTTGGCCGACACGTGCACCAGGCCGTTGGCGTCGATGTCGAAGCTCACTTCGATCTGCGGCACGCCGCGCGGCGCGGGCGGGATGCCCACCAGCTCGAAGCGCGCCAGGGTCTTGTTGTCGGTGGCCATCTCGCGCTCGCCCTGCAGGACGTGCACGCTGACCAGCGGCTGGTTGTCGACGGCGGTGGAGAACACCATGCTCTTCTTGCAGGGGATGGTGGTGTTCTTCTCGATGATCTTGGTGAACACGCCGCCCGCGGTCTCGACGCCCAGGGAGAGCGGGGCCACGTCGAGGAGCAGGACGTCTTTGACCTGGCCCTTCATCACGCCGCCCTGAATCGCGGCGCCGATGGCCACCACCTCGTCGGGGTTCACGCCCTTGTTCGGGTCGCGGGCGAAGAACTCCTTCACCCGGGCCTGCACCTTGGGCATGCGGGTCATGCCGCCCACGAGCAGCACCTGGTCGATGTTGTTCACCGACAGGCCCGCGTCCTTGAGCGCGATCTTGCAGGGCTCGATGGTGCGCTCGATGAGCTCCTTGCAGATCTCCTCAAGGGCGTTGCGGTCGAGCGTCTCCACCAGGTGCTTGGGGCCGGTGGCGTCGGCGCAGATGAAGGGGAGGTTGATCTCCGTCTCGGTGGCGCTGGAGAGCTCGTGCTTGGCGCGCTCGGCGGCTTCCTTCAAGCGCTGCAGCGCCATGCGGTCCTTGGTGAGGTCGAGCTTGTTCGCCTCCTGGAAGCGCTTGGCGAGGTAGTTGATGATCTGCTGGTCGAAGTCCTCGCCGCCGAGGAAGGTGTCGCCGTTGGTGGCCTTCACCTCGAAGACGCCGGCGTTGAGCTCGAGGATCGAAATATCGAAGGTGCCGCCGCCGAGGTCGTACACGGCGATCTTCTCGGTCTTGCCGTCCTTGCCCTTGTCGAGGCCGTAGGCGAGCGCGGCCGCGGTGGGCTCGTTGATGATGCGCAGCACGTTGAGGCCGGAGATGCGGCCGGCGTCCTTCGTTGCCTGGCGCTGGGCGTCGTTGAAGTAAGCGGGGCAGGTGACGATGGCCTCGGTGACCTGCTCGCCGAGGTAGTCCTCCGCGGTCTGCTTCATCTTCGCGAGGATCATCGCGCTGATCTCGGCGGGCGAGTACTTCTGGCCGCGCACCTCGACCCAGGCGTCGCCGTTGTCGGCGCCCACGACCTTGTACGGCACCAGCGCGGCGCCGCGCTTCACCTCGGCGTCCTCGAACTTGCGGCCGATGAGGCGCTTGACGACGTAGATCGTATTCGTGGGGTTGGTGATCGCCTGGCGCTTGGCGATCTGGCCCACCAGGCGCTCGCCGGCCTCGGTGAAGGCCACCATCGACGGCGTGGTGCGGGAGCCTTCGGAGTTCGGGATGACCACCGGCTCCGTGCCTTCCATGACGGCCACGCAGGAGTTGGTGGTGCCGAGATCGATGCCGATGACCTTGCTCATGGTGTGCGTGCCCCCCCGGGCGATCAGTTCGTGGGGTTGGAGTTGGGATCCTTCGGAGGCTCAGCCGGGGCCGCAGCGGGCTCCGCGGCCGGAGCAGCAGCAGGCGCGGCCTCAGCGGGCGCAGGCGCGGGTGCGGCGCCTTCCTTGGCGCGGGTCACCGACACCAGCGCCGGGCGGATGAGCCGGTCGTTCAAGGTGTAGCCGCGCAGGAACTCCTCGTGGACCATGTTCGACGGGCCGTCGGTCTCCACGGCGCTCATGGCCTCGTGCACGCGCGGATCGAAGGCCTGGCCCTTGGCCGAGAAGCCCTTCACCGCGTGCTTGCCGAGGATGTCTTCGAGGAGCTTGGCCACCATCTTCACGCCGGTGACGATGGATTCCTTGTTGTCGGCGTCGGCATGGCCGAGGGCGCGATCGAGGTTGTCGGCGACGGGGAGCAGCTCCTTGAGGAACTTCTCCAGGCCGAACTTGAGCGCGTCGTCCTTCTCGCGCTGGGCGCGCTTCTTCTGGTTGTCGAGCTCGGCGGCGGCGCGCAGCACCCGCTCGTGCTCTTCCTTCAGCTGCCCCAGGGCTTCCTTGCCGCGGGTCTGTGCCAGCTCCAGGCGCTGCTTGAGCTGTTCGTTCTCCTTTTCCAGCTCGGAGACGCGATTGGCCTCGGCGCCGGAGCCCTCACGCTGCCGCTTCTCCACGGCGGCGAGGGCGGCATCGACGGCGGCCTGGCTGATGTCGGCGCTGATCTTTCCCTTGTCGTCGGACACGGGGGCTCCTCGTCTGGGCACACGCTAGCACGCCAAATGAGAATTCCCTATGGAGTTCCCGCCCGGGGATTATCGGGCAACTGGGCGGATTTGCGCCAGGTTGGCAGCTTGCAACGCCACCAAACCCCTGCCGGGGCGGATCAGGACACCAGCACCCGCGAGACGACGCGGGCCGTGTAATCCACGAGTGAGATGACCTTGGAGTAGTTCATGCGCGCCGGACCGATGATGCCCAGCGTGCCCACCACCGAGCCCTCGCCGTAGGGCGAAGCCACCAGCGCCACGCCCTCCTGCGCGAACCCGGACTCGGTGCCGATGAAGATCTGCATCTGCCGCGCCTCGCGGGTGAGGTCGAGCACGTGGAGGATGCGCTTCTTCTCCTCGATGAGGCGGATGGCGGCCTTGGCCTGCTCCAGGTCCTGATCGAACGACTCGAGGAGCGCGCCCTGGCCCTGCACGCGAACGCGAGCCTCGTCGGCGGGGCCCTCCTGCATCATCGACTGGCCCAGCGTGAGCGCGCGGTGCTGGAGCTGGTCGTAGAGCTCGCGCTGGTCGGCGAGCTCCTGGGCGATGCGGGAGCGCGCGGCCTCGAGGGTGAGGCTGGCGAGCAGCTCGTTCAAGTAATTCGCCGCCTGGGTGAGCTCGTCCTGCGAGAGCGGCGCGTCGAGGCGGATGAGCTTGTTCTGCACCGCCCCCTGGCTGCTGACGACGACGGCCAGCGCGCGATCGTCGCGCAGGCGCACGAACTCCACGCGCTTGAAGGTGCCGTCCTCGGGCCGCGGGGTGAGCACCACCGACGCGTGCTTCGACAGGCCGTGGAGCATGCGCGAGGCCTGGTCGAGGGCCTCGTCGAGGGTGGCGGCGTCGGGCACGGAGCGTTCGATGACCTCGCGCTCCTGGGGTGGCGGGGTGCGAACCTGAAGGAGGGTGTCGACGAAGAAGCGGTAGCCGCGGCCGGTGGGCACGCGCCCCGCGGACGTGTGGGGCTTCTCGAGGTAGCCGAGCTCCTCGAGGTCGGCCATCACCGCGCGCACGGTGGCGGGCGAGACGTCGACCTCGGCGCGACGAGCGACCTGCAGCGAGCCCACGGGCTCGCCCTTGGAGATGTAGTCCTCCACGATGGCGCGGAGGATCTCCTGCTTGCGGTTGTCCAGCTCGTTCGACATGCGACGGCAACTCTATTGACGCCCCTCGCTCGGCTCAAGGGGCCGGCCCCGTTCAAGGGTCGTACTGCTGCTTGATGGCGTCGGTCACGCCGCCGGCCTGGATGACGGCCTGGTATGCGGCCACGCCCTGGGTCGGGGTGCGAGCGCCCGAGGCGTAGTCCACGTGGTACAGCCCGAACTTGGGCGCGAAGCCCTTGGCCCACTCGAAGTTATCGAGCAGCGACCAGTACGTGTACCCGAGCACGGGCACGCCTTCCTTCTGCGCCTGCTGCAGCGCGAGCAGGTGCTGCACCAGGAACTTCGCGCGCTCGCTGTCCGCCGAATCGGCCACGCCGTTCTCGGTGATCAGGATGGGCAGCTGGTACTGCTGGTAGAGCTCCGTCACCAGATCGTGCATGCCCTGCGGATAGATGGGCCAGCCGAGATCCGTCTCCGGATAGCCGAGGTCGTTGCCGTCCATGGGGAAGCCGGTGATGCCCACGCCCGCGTCGTTGGCGATGCTCACCGGCACGATCTCCGAGAACGAGTAGTAGTTGAGCCCCAGGAAGTCGAGGCGGCCCTTGAGATCCGCGCGGCCCTGGGCCTCGTTGGGTCCGTCGTATTTCTGGTCGAAGTTGAGATCCACGTCGCCTTTGACCATGGCGTTCAGGATGAGGTTGTTGTTCACGTACTGCAGCTGCGCGGCGGCGTTCACCGAGGCCTGGTCGCGGCCCGCGGGCAGGAACACGCGCACGTGGTGCGCGATCGACACGCGCGCCGCCACGCCGTCGCCGTCCGCATCGACGGTGTCGCGTGCATGGATGGCGTCGTAGGCCTTGGCGTGCGCGACGATCATGTTCATGGCCGCGCGCGTGGCGAGCGTGAAGTTCACGCCGTCGATGGGGCTGGTGAGGTCGCTCTGGAAGGGCTCGTGCGGGAACTGCTCGCTGGTGGGGTTCACGTACGTGGCCGTCATCAACACCACGGGCTCGTTGAGGGTGAACCACCAGTCCACCTCGCCGCCGAACTCCTGGGCCATGTCGCCGGCGAAGCGCGCGAAGCGGTCGACGATGCCGCCGCCGCCGAGCGGATCCGAGTCCAGCCCCGCCCAGCCGCCGTAGCCCGCGTCGGGCTGGTAGCAGTTGTGGATCCACAGCGGCAGCGAGAAGTGCTGCAGCGTGACCATGGGCGTGATGCCGCGGTCGCGCAGGGCCTTGAAGACCGCGTGGTAGTGCGCGATGGCGTCGGGGTCGTAGTGGCCCTCGGTGGGTTCGATGCGCGCCCACTCGATGGAGAGCCGCATCGCGTTCGTGCCCAGCGACTTGGCGAGGTCGAAGTCGGTCTCGTACTTGTGGAACTCGTCGTCGCCGTTGTCGGCGTGGTCGTTGTGCGCGATGTGGCCGGCGTCGGCGGGGAACTCGCCGCCGTCGGGCTGGTACTCCCACTGGTGCCAGTCGGTGCCGTCGAGCCCGCCCTCGACCTGGTACGCCGCGGTCGCCGTGGACCAGAAGAATTTTGGCCCGGCGTCGACGCCGGCGTCCGTCGAGGTGGACGACTTGCCGCTGCAGGCAGCGAGAACAAGAGCAGCGAGGATCGTGGCGCGGCGCATGGGCGCTCCTGGCGAAGGCGCGCCCGGATAGCACAGGAGGCGCCGTGCAATCCTCTCGTGCCACCCAGATTTCACACGCGCGGCGGAGCCTCGAGCTGCACCAGCTCCCCGCCCGCGCGCGTGGCCGCGAGGGTGCCGCACGCGGCGCCGATCTCCTTGCCGCCCGAGTACCGACGCGCGATCGGCGCCCGCAGAAGCTGCAAGTGATCTCGAAACGCCTTGAGCTCGTCGGCCTCGGGCGGGCGGTAGGTGCCGGTCGGATCCGTGACGTCGATGAGATCGAGCCGCACCGGGATGCCGTCGAACGCCTTGGCGAGCGCCTCGGCGTCCTCGCGGCCCATGTTGAAGCCGGAGATGCACACGTAGGCCACCGTGGCCCGCTCGCGGCGCACCTGCGCATAGCGGCGGATCGCGTCGACGAGCGTCGGCAAGGGGTGGGTCTTCTCGATGGGCATCACCGCGTTGCGCTTCTCGGGAATGGCGCTCGTCACCGAGAACGCCAGCCGGAAGGGCAGGTCCATCTCGATATATCTATGAATCCCGGGCACCACGCCGGCGGTGGAGAGGGTGATCTTGCGGCCGTCGATGGCCATGCCGGCGGGCTCCATCATCACCTTGCCCGCGCGGACCACGGCGTCGAGGTTGAGCAGCGGCTCGCCCATGCCCATGAAGACCACGCCGCCCACGCGGCGATCGGCCTCGGCGCGAATCTGCAAGAGCTGGTCGAGCATCTCCCAGGTCTGGAGATTGCGTTTGAAGCCCAGCTTGCCCGTCTGGCAGAAGTCGCACGCGAGCGCGCAGCCCACCTGCGAGCTCAGGCAGACCACGTAGTGCGTATCGAAGATCGGGATGCGCACGGCCTCCACTTCGCCGCCGAGCGGCGAGCGGAACAGGTACTTCACGAAGCCGTCGGCGGCGCGGCGGCGCTCGAGGACTTCGAGGCGCGGCATCACGGCGTCGGTCTGAAGGCGATCGAGCAGCTCGCGCTTCACGTTGGGCGTCGCGCGGAGCTCGGCGAGATCCACCGCGCCGCGGTGGAACACGCGCGCGAAGATCTTCCGGGCGGCAAGCTCGCTCGCGCCCAGCTCGCGCAGGTGCGCGGTGAGCTCGGGCAGGGTGTGGTTCTTGAGGTTCAGCGGGCCGTTCACGACCGCGCCTTTATCAAGCGACGGCCTTTGGGCGCCAGTCCGAGCCTCGGCTTCGAGCCGAACGGGCTCCCCGATTCCATGTAACGAAATGGTTTCAACGCCCACGCGCCCGCGTAGTCCACGCCGATGCGCGGGCCTCGAGAGATCCGGATCCGATGCGGCTCGCCCAGCTCGAGCCGCAGGGGAGAGCGCGGATCCAGAAGATCGACCGCGTTGTGCCCGCGATGGATGGCGAGCGCGCGGCAGAGCTTGCCGGGGCCGTCGAGCGCGGAGAGGCCGTTGGTGAGCGGCTCGGCGGCGCGGATGAGCACCGCGGACGCGAAGTCCTCGGGCCCGGTGACCACGTTGAGGCAGTGGTACATGCCGTAGATCAAGTAGACGTACGCGCGCCCGGGCGGGCCGAACATCACCTCGGTGCGCGCGGTGCGGCCCTTCGCCGCGTGGCACGCGAGGTCGTGCGGGCCCACGTAGGCCTCGGTCTCCACGATGCGCGCGCGGTGCTCGCCATGCACGAGCACCATGCCGATCAGGCGTCGGGCGGCGTCGGTGGCCTTGCCGAGAAAGAGGGTTCGCTCCGGGACCATGGGCGTGTCCGCGCGGACGTTGTCCGTCCCCTGCGCGATGTTCAGCGTAACCGCATGGCGCTCGTCGCGACACCCAAGCTCCTCCACGGCGGCCTGCTGGCGGGCCTGGGGCTGCTCGCCTGGTCGGCGGCCGAGTACGTCCGCGTGCGCCGGGGCGACCACCCCAAGTCGCGCTGGCTGGCCCGCGACCTCAATCGGCTCGATCGCGGCACGCGCGGGCTCCTGCGCTGGAGTGTGCCCCAGCGCGCCGACCGGCTCGCCGACGTGCTCGCGTTCGGC
This sequence comes from Deltaproteobacteria bacterium, assembly GCA_018266075.1. Classification (GTDB taxonomy): domain Bacteria; phylum Myxococcota; class Myxococcia; order Myxococcales; family SZAS-1; genus SZAS-1. Next base: position 34,055 of record JAFEBB010000008.1, read on the forward strand.
GTGGCGCCGGCGGTCTGCGCGTGGGCCCTTCGTCGGCGCGACGAGAGCCTGTGGTCGGTGGCCCAGCGCGACGGCTTCGCGGTGACCGAGGCGGCGGTCGTCGCCGGGCTCTTGAACCAGGTGGCCAAGCAGCTGGCCATGCGCGAGCGGCCCTTCGCGGACAAGGTCTCGCGGCGCACGCCGCTCGAGGATCGCTATGGCTCGTTCTTCTCCGGGCACGCGTCGTCGGTGGCGGTGATCGCCGCGGCCACCGCGTTCCGGCGGGTGCGGCAGGGCGCGCCCTCGAAGCGGCTCTGGGTGCTGCCGGCGCTTCCGCTCGCCACCGCGTACCTGCGCGTCGCCGCCGACAAGCACTACGCGACGGACGTGCTCGCGGGTCTGGCGACCGGCGTGGTGGTGGCGCTGCTGGCCACGTGGATCGATCTCGGCCTGCCGCCCGGATACCGGCACATCGTCCCCGGGCCGCAGCCGCACCTCGAGCCCGCGCCTCAGTACTGAGGCACTTTCGGATCCACCTCGGCGCTCCAGGCCGCGATGCCGCCCCGCAGGTTGGCGCCGACGAGCCCGCCTGCGCGCGCGACCAGGCACGCGTGCAGCGAGCGCACGCCGTGGTGGCACACGAAGACGAGCGCGCGATCCGCGGGCAGCTCGTGAAGCCGCTCGGGCAGCTCGCCCAGCGGGATGTGCAGCGCGCCGTCGATGTGCGCGAGCTCCAGTTCCCAGACCTCGCGGACGTCGACGAGCGCGATCTCGCCCTGGTCGAGGCGCCGTTTGGCCTCCTGCGCGGTGAGCTCGGCGATGGGCATGCGCGAGTTGTAGCGCGTGCGCGTCGCGTGCGCTAAGCGAGCGTCATGAAGCGCATCACCCCGGACGAACAGCAGCGCGCGCTCGCCATCATCGACGCGCTCGACGCGCACATGCCCGAGGCGGAGATCGAGCTCGACTACGAGACCGATCTCGAGCTCGTCGTCGCGGTGATCCTCTCCGCGCAGTGCACCGACAAGCGCGTGAACATGGTCACGCCGGCGCTCTTCCGCGACTTCAAGACGGCCGCCGACTACGCGCGCTCCACGCCCGCGGAAGTGGAGAAGTACATCCAGTCACTCGGGCTCTATCGCAACAAGGCCAAGGCGCTGGTCGCGCTGGGCGGCGCGCTCCAGGACATGGGCGGCGAGGTTCCGCGCGAGCGCGAGAAGCTCGCGGAGCTGCCGGGCGTGGGCGCCAAGACGGCGGGCGTGGTCGCGCTGCACCTGGGCGGCACGCCGAGCTTCCCGGTGGACACGCACGTGGGCCGGCTCGCGCGGCGCATGGGCTTCAGCAAGGAGACGGATCCGGACAAGGTCGAGCGCGACCTGCAGCGGCTCTTGCCGCAGGCCCGCTGGTACAAGGGGCATCAGCTCCTGGTGTGGCACGGCCGGCGGACGTGCTTCGCGCGAAATCCCGAGTGCGCGACGTGCGTGGTGCGCGATCTCTGCCCGAAGAAGGGCGTGAAGCTGGGCGCGGCGCGGACGCTGAAGTAACTACGGCTGCGGCCGCTTCTCCGGCTTCTCGGGCTGCTCGGCAGGCGGGTGCTTGGCCTCTTCCTCGCGCTCTTCCTTGAGGCGCTCCATGCGCTTCTTGATCATTCCGCGCTTGAGGCTCGACAGGTAGTCCACGAAGAGCACGCCCTCGAGGTGATCCATCTCGTGCTGGATGGCGATGGCGAGCAGGCCGTCGGCGTGGATCTCGAAGGGCTTGCCGTTCCGGTCGAGCGCCTTGCAGGTCACCTTCTCGGCGCGGATGCCCACGTCCTCGTATTCGCCGGGCACCGACAGGCAACCTTCCGTGTACTCGGCCTTGCCCTCGGCCGCGGTGATCTCCGGGTTCACGAAGACGAGCGGCTTCTGGCCTTCCTGGCGCGGCGAGGTGTCGATGACGAGCAGGCGCTGGTGCACGCCCACCTGCGGCGAGGCCAGCCCCACGCCCTCGGCGGCGTACATGGTCTCGAAGAGGTCGTCGACCAGGGTCTGGAACGCCGGCCCGAAGTCGGTGACCGCCTTGGACTTCTGCTTCAGGCGGGCGTCGGGCCAGATCAGGATTTCGCGCTTCATGGGCACCAGCATAAAAGCGACCGTGCGAGCCCGCAAACCTGTCCTCAACCAGGAACCAGGAACGAGGAACCAGGAACCGCTCAGCTTGCCTGCGCCAGGTGCTGGGCGTACGCGCGCCGGGTGTGGTCATCGGCGAGCACGTCGGCCGCCTCGGCGACCATCCGGGCGATCTCCTCGAGCTGCCCGGGCAAATGCGGCTCGGCCACGCCCGCGAACCGCGCCGGGTGGAACTCGCGCGCCAGCCGCTCGAACGCCGTGCGGACTTCGTAGCTGGTGGCCTCGCGCTCCACACCGAGGATCTCGAAGTAGTCGCCGTTCTTCACCTGCTCGTACTTCTCGTGCACGCGGCCGAGGTCGATCTGCAGCTCCGGGCCGTCTTCGCCTGCCGCGGTCTCGCCGGGCAGCACCTCGACGGCGTTCGCCACCTTGAGCGCATGCAGCAGCTTCACCGCCGCCGGCGGCTCGAGGCCCGAGGCGAAGATGAGCTCTTCGATCGTTCGCAGGCCGTCGACGAGCGAGACGAAGCGCCGCTCGCGCGCAGTCAACCCCAGCTCGGAGAGCTCCGGGCCGCCCTCGCGCAGCCGCACCAGCGCGCTCGGTCCACCGAGCAAGGCGTTGAGGCGATCGAAGTCGCCCTTGCGCCGCACGCCCTCGAGCATGAACGCCAAGGGATGCAGCGGCAGCGCCACGCGCAGATCCGCCGGCGCGAGCTCGGTCGAATAGGTGTACCGACCGCGCTCCTCCACGAAGAGCGCGTAGGCCACCTGCTCCATGTGCCGTCGCACCAGGCCGTAGAGCTCGGTGCCCTTGATGAGCTGCAGCTCCACGAGCCGCACCGCGAGCTGCCGCGGGGCCACCTGCGCGGACTCCTGCCGCAGCACCTTCTCGTGCGCGCGGGTGATGAGCCCCTCGCGCTGCGCCAGCGCCTCGAGCCGGTCGTACGGCGCGCTGGAGAGCGCGGCGACGAGCCGGCCCTCCTCGAAGAACAGCGCCCGGGCGCCGTCGCGGAGCTCGAAGTCGAAGCGACCGGTCACGCGCTCGCGCCACACGCGCGCCAGGAACTCCGCTGCGCCCATGTCCGCGAGCTCGCCCTGCGGCTCGAACGGCGGCGGCCGGGGCTCCGCGGGCGCTTCGGGCAGCGCCGGCGCCACGGGATCGAGCTCGTGCAGCTCGGGCTGGTTGGGAGACGTGCGCACCTCGGGCCGCTTGAACCGCCCGCCCACGAAGGGCCGCAGCTTGCGCGCTGGCGGTCCCGGCGGGCGCAGCGCGGGCTCGGTGGCAGGGCGGTGCGCCTGCAGCTCCATCTGCGTCGGGTGCACCATCGGCTGCCGCGGCGACGCCGACAGCTCCCCCTCCGCGGCGCTCACCGCCTTCTGGAACTCTTCGCGCTTCTCGGCGAGGGCCCGCGCGCGCGCCTCGGCGGCCTCGCGGGCCACGCGCACCTCGGCCAGCTCCGCATCGAGCGCGGACTTCTTCGACTCCAGGGCCTCGAGCACCTTCGACGCCGCCTCGGCCTCGGCCTCGAGGCGATCGACCTCGGCCTTGGCGTCGGCGCGATCGGTCTCGAGCGCGGTGAGCGTCTCCTGCATGCGCGCCGCGGCCTCCTGCTTCTCCTTGGCCACCATGCGCAGCCGCGCCGAGAGCGCCTTGAGCTCCTGCTGCACGGCCTCGCCGGCGCGACGGGCGGCGTCGGCTTGAGCGAGGGCCTCGTCGCGCTCGGCCTCGGTCTGCTTGAGGCTGGCGCGGGCGCCGGCGAGTTGCTCGGCCGCGGCGTCGGCGCGCTCGGAGTGCTCGCGCTGCGCGGCCTGGGCCTGGGTGAGCGCACCGCCGGCCTCGGCGAGGTTGGCCTTGAGCGCGGCGAGCTCGCGGGCGAGGGCGGAGAACTGCTTGTCCGCTTCGGCGCGGGCGCTGGTGGCCTGGGCGGTGGCCTGCTCGCGCTCGGCGAGCTGGGCGCGGCCGCGCTCCAGCTGCTTCTCCAGCTTCTCCAGCTCCTTCTGGCGCTGGGTGAGGTCCTTCTCCACCGGGCCCTGGGCGCTCTCGCGCTCGGCGAGCTGGATGCGCAGATCGTCGAGGGCCTTCTGGGCCTGCTCGCGCTTCTGGGTGGCCTGCTCGGACTCGGCCTGCATCTTCTCCGCGGCGCGAACCGCCTGGGCGAGCTTGATCTCCGCGGCCTCGCTGGCGCGCTGGAGGGTGGTGAGCCTCTCGGACTCGACCTGAGCCTTCTGCTGCGCCGCCTGGGCTTGCGCCTGGAGCTGCGCGCGCCGGGCCTGCAGCTCCTTGGCGCGCTTCTCGGCCTCGCTGCGGTGCAGCTCCTGCTCGGCCTGCTCGTGGGTCAGCTCCTCGACGCGCGCCTCCAGCCCGCTGATCTGCGCGGCCTCGGCCTCGGCGCGGCTCTGGGCCTCCTGGGCGGTGTGCTCCAGCTCGAGGATCTCGTTGGCGAGCGCGTCGACGCGCTGGCTGGCCCGCGCGCGCGCGGCGGCCTGGAGCTGGGCCTCGGCCTGGGCGCGCTGCAGCTTCTGCTCCAGCTCGGCGAGCTCCTTGCCCAGCGCCTCGGCCTGCTCGCTCGCGGCGGAGGTGGCCTCGGCCTCGCGGCTGGCGTCCTCTTCGGCCTTCTCACGCAAGGCTTCGAGCTCGGCGCGGCGCGCGGCCTCGTCGCGGGCCTCGGCCTCGGCGCCCTGGAGATTTTCGGCGAGCTGGGCGTGGCGGGCGGCGGCGCTCTGCAGCTGGCGCTCCGACGCCTCCCGGGCCTGGCGCTCCGCGGCGAGCCGACCCGCAGCACTGGCCAGCGCGCGCTCCAGCGCGTCGATGGCGCGCGACTGCTCCAGCGCGCGGTTCTCGGCGGCTTGCTTCTCTTCGGTCTCCGCCTGCAGCCTGGCGGTGAGCTCCTGCGTCTCCGCCTCCAGCGCGGCACGGCGGCCTTCTGCGCGCTCGGCGTCGGCGTTGAACTGGGCGCGCTGGGCGCGGAGCTGCTCGAGCTGGCTGCGAACCTGGTCGCGCGAGACCTGGGCGGCGTCACGGGCGCGGGCGCGCTCCTCGGAGCGCTCGCGGGCGCGGGTGGCGGCCTCGATCTCCTCGGGCGGAAGCTCGAGCTCCTCGAAGGCCTTGTCGAGGGTGGGGAAGTCGTCGTGGGTGCGCGCTTCGCGGTCGATGCCTGCGGGCGGCACGGGCTGATCATCCGGCGCCGGCGTGGGCGCGGTGTTGCCGCGCGAGGGCAGGTTGTCGACGTCGGTCGGCGGGCGCGCGCGCCGCTCGTCGGGCTCCTCCGAGAGCGGCAGCTGCGCCAGCTCCGCGGGCACGTCGCTCTGTGACGGATCCGTCGTCTGCTGCGCGCGCTCTTCGGGCGTGGCCGGACCCTGCAAGGTCACGGGCACGGCCGCCGATGGCACGCGCGCGTCGTTCGGCTCCGGCCGGAGATCGCCGAAGAGCGCTTCTGCGAGCGGCTCCTCGCTGCCGCTCACGGCCGTGCGCGGATCGGCCACGCGCCAGGGATCGGGCGACTCGGCGGCGGGGGTGGGCGGCTCGGTATCCTGCTGCGGCGGCAGCGAGATCGAGGGGTGCGAGAGCTCCCAGCCGGCGCCCTCGGTGGCCAGGGCGCGGTGAAGGGCGGCGCGGAGCTCGTCGGCGTTCACCGGCAGGGCGACGACGGTCGTCTCGCGCGCGTCGGGAAGGTTGGCGCCGAGGAGCACGAAGCGCACGTGCTCGCCGTGCGGCAGCGAGCGGATCTCCTGGTACACGCTGGCGCCGCGCCCGCCGTCGACGCTGGGAGCGAGCACCACCAGCGCCGGCGGCCTTTGTCCGAAGGCGATGATGGCGTCGGCCGACGAGGTCGCGAGCGTGACCTCCAGCCCCTCGCTCACCAGGACGCGCCGGGTGGCCGCGATGGCCGCGATGTCGTCGTGGACGAGGAGGACGTTGCCAGACATGAGTCGCAAGCCAGTGTAGCGCTCCCTGGCGATTGCACCATTCCTCGGCCGCACGCTCGCCTGCCCACTCGGGCGTCCAATCGCGGGCCGTGGGTCGTTCGTCCGGCCGCGGCGTCCACCCATTGGAAATCCAAACGGGCGTCTTCGAACGACCCACGACCCTCGACCCACGACCCGCGATTGGGTCAGAGCAAGTTGACCGGATCGACGTCGAAGCTCGCGCGCACACCCGGTGGCAGCTCGTCGGCCGCGGCTTCCAGCGCTTGCACCACCGCGTTCATCGCCGCGTGCCCGCGCGCCTTGAGCAAGAGCTGCCAGCGCGTGCGTCCACGCAGCTTGACCAGCGGCGCCGGCGTCGGACCCAGCAAGCGCAGCGGCTCGCGACCTCGACGGATCTGGCGCTCGGCCACGTCGGCCAGGCGCCGCGCGGCGTCGATCGTTGCGCGCTCTTGCAGACCGTCCACGCGCACCGCGAGCAACTTGGCGTAGGGCGGGAACCCGAGCGCCTCGCGACGTCGCAGCTCCGCCTGGGCAAAGCCGTCGAAGTCGTGGCCCACCACGCGCGCGACGGCGTCCGAGTCCGGGTTGTAGGTCTGCACCAGCACGCGACCGGCCTGGGCGCCACGTCCCGCGCGCCCCGCGACCTGCGCCAGCACCTGGAACGTGCGCTCCGCGGCGCGAAAGTCCGGCATGGCCAGCGCGGTGTCCGCGAGCACCACGCCCACCAGCGTCACGCCCGGGAAGTCGTGACCCTTGGCCACCATCTGCGTGCCGATCATCACGTTGGCGGCGCCGCGGGCGAAGTCCGCGAGCGTCCGCGTCAGCTCGGCTGCGTCACCGGCCGAGTCGCGATCCAGTCGCAGCACGCGCGCCGCCGGAAAATCGCGCGCGACCTCTTCTTCGACCTTTTCGGTGCCCACGCCGAGCCGAAGCAGCGCCCCGCGACACTCCGGACAATGCTCGGGCAGCGGCGCGGTGTGCCCGCAGTGGTGACAGAGCAGCCCGCGCCGCGCCAGGTGGTGCGTGAGCGCGATGGAGCAGTTGGGACACGTGACCGTGAGCCCGCAGACCGTGCAGGTGACGAACGTCGAGTGCCCGCGGCGATTGAGGAAGAGGATCGCCTGCTCGCCGCGATCGAGCGTCTCCGAGAGCGCCTGCTTGAGCGCCGGACTCAGCAAGCTCGCTTCGCGAGGATCGGTGGCTGGTGGCTGGTGGCTGGCGGCTGGCCGGATCCGCAGGTCGACGACTTCCACTTTCGGCAGCGGCCGATCGTCGATGCGCGCGGGAAGCGAGAGCAGCGCGTACTTGCCGGAGCGCGCGTTGGAGAGCGTCTCGAGCGACGGCGTGGCCGAGCCGAGCACCACCGGACAGTTCGCGTGCTGCGCGCGCACCACCGCCAGATCGCGCGCGTGGTAGCGCAGCTTCTCGTCCTGCTTGAACGACGGATCGTGCTCTTCGTCGACGACCAGCAGCCCGAGGTCTCGCACCGGCGCGAAGATCGCCGAGCGCACGCCCACCGCCACCGGCGCCTCGCCCGAGCGAATGCGGCGCCACTCCTGCAGCCGCTCGGCGTCCTTGAGGCCGGAGTGCAGCACGGCCACCTCGTCGCCGAAGCGCGCACGGAAGCGGCCCACCAGCTGCGGCGTGAGCCCGATCTCCGGCACCAGGCACAGCGCCCGCTTTCCCAGCGCGCGCGTCTTGGCGATCGCGCGCAGGTAGACCTCCGTCTTCCCCGAGCCCGTGACGCCGTGAAGCAGGAACGGCGCGAAGCCGCCCGACTCGAGTGACTTCTCGAGCGCGGCGAGCGCACGCGCCTGATCGTTCGACAGCTCCAGCGGCGCAGCGCCGGCGAGCGCTCCGGTGCCCGGGCTGTCGTCGCGGGCCTCGGTGGTCACGCGGACGCGACCGCGCGCGGCCAGGCGCTTCACCGCATCGCGCGCGCCGGGGACTGCGCCGGAGAGCTCTTCCATCTCGGTGCGTCCGCAGGCCTCGAGGTAGCTGAGCACCGCGCGCATCAAGGCCCCGCGCACTTCTCCATCGTCGGCGTCGGACGCGCGCGGAATCGGCTCGACCCAGGTCAGCACCTTCGCGCGGGCCTCGGGCGGCGCGCGCAGCTCGGCCATTCCCGGGGGCAGGGCGCCGCGCAACGCCTCGCCGAGCGGGTGCCGGTAGTACTCCGCGGCCCAGGTCACGAGTCGAAGGACGTCGGGCGTGAGCGCGGGCTCGGGATCGAGCACCTCGAGGATGGACTTGGGCGTCACCGGCGGCGGCGCGGTCGCCTCGCCGAGGAAGAAGCCGAGCGCCTTGCCGCGGCCAAACGGAACGGAGATGCGCACGCCTGGCACGAGCTTGCTCTCGAGCGCTTCCGGGATGGCGTAGGTGTACGCGCCGCGCACCGGCCGACCGACGGCAACCTGGGCCAGGCGCGCTCCCGAGCTCATGAGCGTGCGTTGTACGACGAATGGCTGACGCAATCGCGGGTCGTGGGTCGCGGGTCGTGGGACGTTCGGAGATACCCGATTGGATTCAAAGGGGTGGACGCCGCGGCCGGCCGAACGACCCACGAGCGACGACCCACGATCGGCTGAAAGCGAGCGGGCGCCCGCTGCCGCGCCGATTTGACCGTGCTAAAGAGGACGCGAATGACCGCCTCGGCCAGCCAGCTCTCGGGCCTCGCGCCGCCGACGCCGCTCCCGTGCGAGCGCTGTGGCCACGCGCCGCCGACCGCGCGCCTCGCGGTGGCCGGAAAGCGGCTGTGCATCGCCTGCGCCGACCAGCTGGCCCGCGACGCGCGGCCCGCTCCGGCCATCTGGCCCACGTTCCTGATCTTCGCCACGGGCTTCCTCTCGCCGCTGGCGCCGCCGGTGCTCGCGGCCATCAACTGGGCCAGGCTCGGCGACCGCCGGCGCGTGCGCGACGCCGTGGGCCTGGTGCTCCTCGGCGCGGTCTGCAGCGTGGGCCAGGTGATCAGCAACTTCTCTGCGCTGGACGCCGAGCTCACCTCGGTCGACGTCGATCGCCAACTGCCATTCGTGCTGGTGGCCCTGGGCGTGGCCTTCTTCGCCACGCTGCCGCTCCGGCGCCGCTACACCGAGCACCGGCTGCAGGGCGGCCGGCGGGCGAGCGTCTGGCCGGCGCTGCTCATCAGCTTCGGGCTGCAGCTCGCCATCGGCTTCCCCGTGCTGGGCTACATGCTCGCCACCGGCAAGGTGACCGTGGAGCAGTTGGAGAAGAAGAGCCTCTTCGAGCTGCCGCCGGCCGGCAGCGAGGCTCCGCCCGCCGCGAAGCCCGCGCCCCCGGCCGGCGGCGCGACCTGACCGTTTCCACCCTGGAAATCGGCGCTCGGATATAACGCGAGTGATCACTCGCGTTTGTCCGGGGGCATCGCGTGGCGCCCAAGACCAGGCCCGTGGAGCGCAAGGCGCCGCGGCAGGATCGCAGCCGAGCCACGGTGGAGGCCATCCTCGAGGCCACCGCCCGCGTGCTCCTCCGCGACGGCTACGACCGCGCCAGCACCAACCGCATCGCCAAGGCCGCGGGCGTGAGCGTGGGCTCGCTCTACCAGTACTTCCCCAGCAAAGAGGCGCTCACGGGCGCGCTCATCGACCGCCACCAGGCGGAGACCGAGGCGCTGCTCACCTTGCCCGACGACGCCCATCGCCGTCCGCTCCCCGAGATCGCCCGGCACCTGGTGCGCGGGATGCTGCGCGCCCACGCCGTGCACCCGCGGCTGCATCAAGTCTTGATGGACCAGATGCCCCGCGTGGGTCGCCAGGACCGCGCCCGCGACCTCGGCGTCCGCGCCAGCCAGCTCGTCCGCGGAATCCTGGAGACGCGCAAGGCCGAGATCCGCGCGGTGGATTTGGAGCTGGCGACGTTCGTCATCATCTCCAGCGTCGAGGCGGTGACGCACGAGGCGGGCATCGAGCGCCCGGAGTCGCTCCGCGATCCGCGGCTCGAAGACGAGCTGGTGGAGCTGGTGCTGCGCTACCTCGGCGTCGCCGCCCGCTGATCCGAAACGAAGTTTCACCGGCAGGTGCCGTGGCGCGTGAATACAGTCGCAGTTCCCGAGTCTTTCTCTCGTCGCCCGGGCGAAGGGTGTGCGTGCAGGTGGGCGGTTGGGGCGGGTTTGCAACGGATCCGGGGTCGCGGTGTTGAACCGGATGAGAGGTCGCGGGGAGGAGGTCGTCGTCATGGGCTCGCTGCTCGCAGACACCCAGCCGGTTCGCATGGACGCCAACGCTGCTCGGCCCACCTCCGCAGGCGTCGATCTCGCCGCGGGCGAGCTCGTCGACAACCGCTACCGCATCCTCGAGCGCCTGGGGCAGGGCGGCATGGGCGCGGTGTTTCGCGCGCACGACGTCGACGCCCAGCGCGACGTGGCCATCAAGATCCTCACCTCCGACAGCGCCTGCGATCCCGAGTTCGTGGCCCGGTTCCAGCGCGAGGCGCGCACCACCGGCGCGCTCGATCATCCCGCGGTCGTGCCCGTGTACGCGGTGGGCAAGCAGGGCAAGCGGCACTACCTGGTGATGGCCCTGCTCGAGGGCGAGACCCTCGAGGAGCGGCTCGGTCGCGGCAAGCTCACCATGTCGGAGACGCTGCAGATCCTCCGGCCCCTGGTCGCCGGGCTGTCGTACCTGCACAAGCAGAAGCTCGTGCACCGCGACGTGAAGCCCGGAAACGTGATGCTCCGTCGCGACGGCGGCGTGACCATCATGGACTTCGGGCTGGTGCGCGGGCCGAGGGATCCGTCCATCACCCGCGATGGGTTCGCGGTGGGCACGCCCGGCGCCATGTCGCCGGAGCAGATCCTCGGCGATTCGCCCGTCGACGGCCGCGCCGACCAGTACGCGCTCGGCGTGCTCCTCTTCGAGTGCCTCACCGGGCACATGCCGTTCGAGGGGCTTTCCGACGTGGAGCTGCTCCGCAAGCACCTGGAGCAGCCCATTCCGGATCCGCGGATCTTCGAGCCGGAGATGCCCTCCGCCGTGGCCGACGTGATCCTGCGCGCCATGGCCAAGAAGCCGTACGAGCGCTTCCTCGACGTGGAGCAGCTCCTCGCCGAGCTGGAGAAGTCGGCCGCCGGCAACGGCACCCGGCCCACCACGAGCGGCTCGCGCTGGCTGGCCAAGGTGCTCGGCCTGGGCGTCGCGGGCGCGCTGGCGCTCGCGTTCGGACAGAAGCTCCTCGCGGACAAGCCGGCGGCGCCGATCGTCGTCGCGAGCGCGGACGCTTCCCACCGCTGAGCTGCACGATTTCGCTCGCGCTGCGTTGCCACGTTGGCGCACGTCTCCCCACGTTGACGAGCGCCCGCGGACGCGGCCGATAATTGCGTTCACGAATCCAGAGCGATGACCTCGCTCAGAGCAAGCTCCGACGTGGCGTCGGGGCGCGCAGAACTGCGCAGCGGCGTGAGCCGCCAGGCGGGTCGCCGAGGTCTCCAGCCCGACGGGCGTGGAGGCCTTTTTCTTTTCCAGCTCCCGTCGGCAGTGACGACGAGGAGCACATGGCTCAACCCATCGAGTGGAACGACAGCGAGCCGCTGCGCTTGGGCCGCTACGAGATTCTCGAGCGCATTGGCCGGGGCGGCATGGCCGAGGTTTACAAGGCGCGGCTCGCGGGGGCGCTGGGCGTGGAGAAGCGGGTGGCGGTGAAGCGCATCCTCCCCGAGGCGTTCACGGATCCGCACTTCGTGAAGCTCTTCGTGCGCGAGGCGCGGCTCTCCACGCGGCTGCAGCACCCGAACCTCATCCAGGTCTTCGAGTTCGCGCAGGAGGAGCGCGAGCTGTTCCTGGCCATGGAGCTCATCGAGGGCTGCGATCTGCGCAAGGTCCTCAACGCCCAGCGCCAGCTCGGCAAGCCCATGCCCACGGAGATTGCGCTCTGTGTGATCCACGGCGTGCTGCAGGGGCTGGAGTTCGCGCACCGGCTGACCGACGAGCAGGGCGCGCCGCTGAACGTGGTGCATCGCGACTTGTCGCCGTCGAACGTGCTGCTCTCGTACGCGGGCGCCGTCAAGGTCGCCGACTTCGGCGTGGCGCACGTGGACGGCCCGGAGAAGAGCGACGCCAATCTCCTCAAGGGGAAGGTCTCGTACATGGCGCCGGAGCAGCTCACCGGCAAGGGCGTGGACGCGCGCACCGATGTGTTCGCGGCGGCCTGCGTGCTCTACGAGATGCTCGCCGGCGAGCCGGTGTACAGCGGCAAGGTTACGCCCAAGCTGGTGCGGCAGGTGGCGCGCGGCGAGGTGCCGACGGTGCGGAACGCGATCCCCTACGTGGATCCGGCGCTGGCGGCCGTGATGCAGCGCGCGCTCAGCCCCAAGCCCGCCGAGCGCACCGCGAGCTGCGAGCGCTTCGACCAGGAGCTGATGGAGCTGGTGAACACGGGTCGGCTGCGCTGCGCACGCGAAGGCGAGCTCGCATTGTACCTCGAGGTGCTGGTGCCCAAGCCGGTGCCGAGCGAGGTGGACTCACAGCCGCAGCCGCCGATTGCGCCCACCGTCGCGTCGAAGAAGCCGCCGCCGTCGCCGAGGCAGGAGGGCGGGAGCGTCATCGAGCTGCGCACCTCGGACGTGGAGCCGCTCTCCATGGCCAAGTCTCCCGAGAGCGTCGCGATGCGAGAGCTGCTCGCTCCCATCGCCGTGCCGCCCGACGCGTCCCAGTCCACGTCAGCGCCGGAGCCGCTGGTGCCCAAGGCGGTGGTGCTCCGGCTCACGCCCGCGCCGGTCGTCGACTCGCGATCGCTGAGCGAGCCGCTGCTCCTCGACAAGCCGGTGGTGGAGCTGGTGAAGGAGCCTTCCCTCCCCGATGACGACGATGACGTGCTCGAGCCCCCGCGACGCTGGCCGCGCGCGCTCGCCGCGTTGTTCGTGGTGGCGGTGATCGGCGCGGGCGCGGTGCAGGCTCAGAAATACCTGCCGCACGCCTGGACGCCGGGCTTCGTTCCCGGGCCGCCGTTCGAGCCCGCGAAGGTGGCGCTGGTGCTCGACGACTCGAAGCTCAAGGTCGATCTGCCAGTGATCACCCTGAGCGCGCCCGAGCCGAAGCCCAGGAAGCCGGCGAAGAAGATCGTCCCCTCAACCGGTCACTGGTAGTTGCGGACCACCAGCTCGGCGATCGGGCCGCGCTTGCTCGCGTCGCGGTTGATGGCGCGGGTGGCGTAGACCTCGCGCACGTCGAAGTCGCGGTAGAGGTCGCGGATGAACTGCGCGCTGGAGTTGGAGAGCATCACCTTGCAGCCGCGGCGATCCAGCTCGCGGCACACGTCGCGGAGCTCCTCCTGCTGCTGCGGCCCGAAGCTGCTCGAGGTGTACGCGGTGAAGCTCGACGTCGCGGACAGCGGCGCGTACGGCGGATCGAAGTAGACGAAGTCGCCGCGCTCCGCGCGCTCCAGGACGTCCGAGTAGCCCGAGTGGTGCACGTCGACGTACGCGAGCGCCGCGCTCACCCGTCGCAGGTTGGCCTCGTCGCAGATGGTGGGGTTGGTGTACTTGCCGAAGGGCACGTTGAACTGGCCCTTGCGGTTCACGCGGTGCAGGCCGTTGAAGCAGGTGCGGTTCAGGAAAATGAAGCGCGCCGCGCGCTGCACGTCGGGCAGCTGCTCGGGCTCCTGCGCGCGCACCGCGTAGTAGTGCTCCTTCTCGTAGACGTGCTCGCCCAGGGCATCCACCAGCGCGTCCACCTTCGTGCGCAGCACGCGGTAGCAGTTCACGAGCTCGGGGTTCAGGTCCGAGATCACCGCGCGCGCCGGCGCCAGCGCGAAGAACATGGCGCCGCCGCCGATGAAGGGCTCGTGGTAGGTGCCCGTCATCCGCTCGGGCAGCAGCGGAAAGAGCTGGCTCAGGAGCTGCGTCTTGCCGCCCGCCCACTTGAGGAACGGCTGCGCCGGGGCGTCGAGGGCGCTGGGGAGCCGTGCGGTGCGGGCCGCCGAGGTTCGCCTGGCGCTGAGCGAACCCTGCTCGTCGGCCTCTTTGGAAAAGAGGTCTCCCTGCGCCCGAAGAGGGCGCGTGCGCGCGTGCTTCGCCAAGGCTGGGCTCCCGATCGGCATCGAGATATGTCGCGATACATCGCGACGGCCGATCTGCCCTGAGCGTCCGACGGAAAGCCGGTGTGGTCAAAAAAACGACCCGACTCTCGAGCGCTGGCCTGCCTACTGGAAGAGCTTGTCGTCGACCTTGGCGTTGGGCTCGATCTTCTCTGCGGAGAAGCGGGCCAGGAGCTGCTCGCCGCCGTCGCCGGTGCCCATCTGCCAGAGCTCGAGCGTGCGCGGGTGCGAGTCGAGGATGCCCACGCCGGGGTCGAAGCGCAGGTCGTAGAAGGCGTCGCCCTTCTTGAGGATCACCCGCAGCGGCACCAGCTCGTCCTTGTCGATCCAGATCTGCGGCTTGAGCTTGTCGTGCGGCCCCGCGCCGATGACCTCGGCCACGGCGTTGTTGGCGCGCGCCAGGCTGGTGACGTCGAAGTCCACCTTCGACGTCGCGGCCCACTCGCGGAGGAGCTTCGTCTCCTCGGGGCTGCCGCGGCTGGCGAGCAGCGGGCAGCCGAGCTGGAGCAGGGTCTGCGCGTCCTTCATCTCGTCGCTGCCGGAGACCACGCCGTTGCGATCCACCGCGTAGGGCCTGGGCGCCGCGGGCAGGTTCAGGTCGATGCGGCAGCGGCCGGGCATCTTGTAGGTGGCCACCGCGGGCACGCTGAGCTCGCCGCCCTCGGCGAAGCGCCCCAGCTTCTGCGCCAGGCTCTGCGCCGCCGTGCCGGTGAGGGTGTAGCTGCCCTGCACCACCAGCGAGAACACGTGCTGGTCCTCGCGCTTCTGCTCCATCTTTCGAAGCAGCGCGTCCGCGGGGAGCATGTACGCCCACGCGGTGCCCGCAATCGCCAGCACGCCCAAGACGATCAACCCACGCCGCATCAGATGCCGCCCTTCTTCACCACCTCGGCCATGAACGCGAGGAGGCTGTCCTTCATTTCGGGCCGCTTGAGCGCGTAGGCCACGTTGGCCTCGATGTAGCCGACCTTGTCGCCGGCGTCGTAGCGCTTGCCCTCGAAGAGGCAGCCCAGGAGGCCCGGGCCCGCCGCCAGCTCCGCGAGCGCGTCGGTGAGCTGGATCTCGCCGCCCACGCCGGGCTTGGTGGACTTGAGGATGTCCATGGTCTTCGGCGGCAGCACGTAGCGGCCGATGACCGCGAGGTTCGAGGGCGCCGTGCCCTGCTTGGGCTTCTCCACGATCTTCTCGATCTTGATCGTTCGGTCGTCGAGCTTCTTACCCGCGGCGATGCCGTAGAGGTGCGTCTGCGAGGGGTGCACTTCCATCAACGCGATCACGCCGAGGTCGTTGTGCTTGCGGTGCGCGCGCGCGAGCTGGAGCAGGCCGGGTGTCTCCGCGTCGATGAGGTCGTCGCCGAGGGCCACGCCGAAGCTCTCGTTGCCGGTGATGGGCGCGCCGCAGAGCACGGCGTGGCCCAGGCCGAGCGGCTCCTTCTGGCGGATGGAGATCACGCGCGCGAGGTTGGCGATGGCGCGGATGGCGTCGCGGTCCTTGGTCTTGCCGCGCTCCATGAGGATCTTCTCGTGCTCCACCGCGATGTCGAAGTGGTCCTCGATCGAGGCCTTGCCGCGGCCGTTGATGAGCACCACGTCCTCCACGCCCGACGCCACCGCCTCTTCGACGATGAGCTGGATGGTGGGCGTGTCGACGATGGGCAGCATCTCCTTGGGGACGGCCTTGGTGGCCGGCAGAAAGCGCGTGCCCAGGCCGGCGGCAGGCACGATGCACTTCTTGATCAGGCGCTCCATGGAGCCTCCCCGAGAGGTGCGCGGAATCTACGGCCAACGCGCGGGGCAGGGGAACCGGAAACGCGGCGTGTGCCGACTACTTCGCGCGGCGCGGCTTGGCCGAGGGCAGCAGGCACCCGTCGAGCAGCAGATCCGCGACGGCGTCCAGGTGCTTGGCGTCCACCGGCTCCTTGATCACCATGCGGCGGATGAGCAGGCCGCTCATCATCGTCTCGGCCACGAGCTTGGGATCGATGCCGGGCCGCACCTCGCCGCGCTCCTGGGCGCGCATGAACATCAGCTCCCAGTCGGAGATCTCCTGGCTGCGCTTGTTGCGCACGATGGCGCCCACGTCGAAGTCATCGATGTCGCTGAAGAGCAGGCGCAGGAAGCCGCGCGTCTCGGGCAAGGAGAACATCCTGGCCTTCATATCCAGCATGCGGCGCAGGTCGGTGCGCAAGGAGCCGGTGTTGGGCGCCGGCACGGCGGCGTGCGTGGTCTTGTGGTCGAGCCGGAGCAGCATGTCGCGCACCAGATCGGCCTTGGTGGGCCAGCGGCGATAGAGGCTGGTCTTGTTCACGCCGGCGCGCTTGGCCACGTCCTCGAAGCGCAGCGAGCCGTAGCCGCTCTCCCCGAGCTGGATGGCGGTGGCCCGGAGCACCTGCTGCACGAGCCGCTCACGGCGGACGCCGGTCGGGGCGGCGGGTCGGGCGGTGGCAGCGGCGCGAGGCATGTCCTTCATTATCTCCTACCCGGCCGTTGGCGCCACGCCCACCCTGTATCGCCACTCCGAGTTGCGAAATATCTCCCGGGGCCGTAGTCTATCGCAACACCATGTTGCGATATCCATCCAGCCCGCAGCGCCGCGCGCCTCGTGAGGCGGAGCGGGTCTCCCGGGCATCGCCTTTCGATTCGCCCGAGCTGGCCTGGGCGGCGGCGCTCTTCGTGCTGGGCGGGGTCTGGGGCAGCGCCGGGGTGGAGCCGAAGTCCAATCGCAACTCGTCGTCGCGAATGTCACGCCGTGGCGGGGGCCACAACGCAACCTGAAGTTGCAATTGGAGGAGCCATGCAGATCGCCCTGCGCCCCAGTCCACGCCAGCTCAGCCTGGGCCGCGCCCGCTCCGCCGGCCGGCTCGGTGCGGAAGAGGAGCGCGCGCTCCTCGCCCGCGCCAAGCAGGGTGATCGCGGCGCCCGCGACGAGCTGGTGGAGCGGATGTTGCCTGTCGTGGTCGCCGTGGCGCGCCGCTATCGGCGGGCCGGCGCCCTCATCGACGACCTCATCCAGGAGGGCGTGCTCGGGCTCTACCAGGCCATCTCCCACTTCGAGCCGAGCCGCTCCAACCGCTTCGTCACCTACGCCATCTGGTGGGTGCGCGCGTACGTGAAGCGGCACTTCGACGTGCACCGCAGCCAGGTGCGCGGCAACGCCATCTCGCGCCGGTCGGACGTCTCGCTGGATGCGCCGTTCGGCGACGAGCAGGAGCTGAGCGGCCTGGAGCGCCTCGCGGATCTCGAGCCGAGCGCCGAGGCCGCGTTGATGGACCTGGAGCGCGCCGAGCAGCTCCGCGGCTCACTGGAGCAGGCCAAGGCGCGCATCGGCGACATCGGCTGGGACGTGCTGCACGCGCGGACCATGTCGCCCGAGCCGGAGACCCTCGACGGCCTCGGCGAGCGCCACGGCGTCTCACGCGAGTGGATCAGGATCCAGGAGAAGCGGACGCTCGCGTTCTTGAAGCGCTACCTGGCCGAGTGGGAAGCGCCGTAGACGCAGACGCTAACGCGCGTGGAAGGCGAGCTCGCGCGTGGCTCGCGCATAGGTCACGTGCAGCAGCCGCGGCCGCTCGGTGATCGGCATTCCGCCGGCCCTGTCGCTCCACGAAACCAGCCGGTCGAGCGCGGCCACCAGCTTCTGCGAAGCGACCTCGGCGTCGGCGTTGAGCGGCAAGGGATAGATCGAGAGCGAGACCTTCGCTGGCGCGCGGCCGTCGCCCACGTCCACCATCGCCAGCCGCCAGCTCGGTTGATCTGCGCCCTGGCGGTGCTTGGCGCCCAGGTACTTCACCTTGGTGAAGATCTTCTCGGGCACGCGGCCGCTCTGAACGAGCTCCACGTAGAGCTCGGCGAGATCGAGGCCAAAGCGCGTGTCCTCGTACTCGGGCGGGAGCGGCCAGCCCTCTTCGGCCTCGGCCTTGGCAGGCTCGGCCTTGGGCAGCGGAACCTCGAACTTGGGCAGGCCCAGCTTCTCGCGCATTCGATCGATCTTCGACTCGAGCGTGAAGAGCTCCACGTCGAGCGAGGTGGCGGCGCCTTTGCGCGCGCCGCGCTTCTCGGAGATGTACGCGGAGAACTTCTCGGCCTTGGCGCGGGTGAGCGCGTCGAGAAAGGCCGCCTCGAGGTTATCCAGATCGTTCTTGCGCCGGTCGTCGCCGCGGGACATGCGGCCCTTCTAGCTCGACCGAGCGGCGTTCGCTACGCCGCCGGGTTCTTTCCCACGGCCACGGTCGCGAGCACGCTCAGAATCAGCTCGGGATCGATGAGCACCTTCTTCACGCTCGCGGTGAAGTCCTTGGGTGCGTAGCTCTTGCCGCTCTTGAAGTAGAGCCCGGCCGCCGCCGCCACGCCCGAGGTCATGCGGTGCGCGCCCACGCCGGCCACGGCCGCGTCGACGAAGTACGCGGTGATCGTTCCCGCGCCGGGGATGAGCTTGAGCAGCGTGCCCGCGAGCGCGCCCGAGCCCCACCACGCGCACGAGGTGAGCAGCGCGCCCTTGAGGAACTCGCCCGCGAGGCGCTTGCCGTCATCGGCCGTCACCTCGTGGCCGTAGAGCGTGGCGATCTCCTTCACCATCTTTCCCCAGGTGCCGAAGACGGCGGCCAGGTCGAGGCCAGGCACGGGGATGGCGACGATCTCTGCGGCGGAGAGCCACGAGTACTTCGTGGCCAGGGCCTGCACTTTTTCGTCGGCGTGGATGTCGATGACCATGGCGTCATCTTTCATCTCGGCACCTCGCGCTCGCAAGGCGCGCACCTGCGCGCGCGTCCCACACCGGTAAACAGCCGGCGAGACGCCTCATTCCGAACGCGCAATGAAGAAGCCGTCGGTGCCGTCGACGTCCGGACGCAGCGTGCGCGCGGTCAGCCCAACTGCCGAGCGCGACACGACGTCCTCGTTCTCGGCCTTGTGAATCGTGCACGTGGCGTACACGAGCTTTCCGCCCGGCTCGAGGTGATCCGTCGCCAGCCTCGAGAGCCGCAGCTGCAGCGCGGGCAGCTTGGTGATCTTCTCGAGATCGAGCCGCCAGCGCGCATCGGGGTGACGGCGCAGCGTGCCGAGCTCGGAGCAGGGCGCGTCCACGAGCACGCCGTCGAAGCGCTCGCCGTGCAGCGACTGCGCCTCCCGGCCGGGCTCGAGCTCGCGAATCTCCACGCCGTTCACGCGCGCGCGCTTGAGCCGCGCGTCGAGGTTCTGCAGCTTCTGGCGATCCACGTCGCACGCGACGATGGTCCCGGTTCCGCCCATGGCCGCCGCGAGCGCGAGCGTCTTGCCGCCGTTGCCCGCGCAGAGATCCAGCCAGCGCTCGCGCGGCTTCGCTCGACACGCCTCGACGATGAGCTGGCTGCCTTCGTCCTGAACTTCGAAGAGCCCGTTGCGCCACGCGGTCGAGCCCCACAAGTTCGCGCGGCCTTCCACGTGCAGCGCGTTCGGCGCGAGCCGTCCCGGCCGGGTGACGATGCCTTCTTCGCGCAGCTTCACCGCGAGCGAATCGCGGTCGGTGTGCAGCGTGTTCGCGCGCAAGGTCGTCGGGCCGGGCTGATTCATCGCCAGAACGAGCGATCGCGCGTTCTCGAAGCCCAGCTCGCGATCCCAGAGCTCTGCCAGCCACATCGGCACCGAGGCCTCGACGCTCAGGCGCTCGACGCGGTTCTCGGGCCACAGCACATCGGGCGGCGCGTTCGCCTCGATGAAGCGCTGGTAGGCGTCGATGAGCTCGGCGGCTCCCGCGTTGGGCTTGCGGAGCCAGTGCCGCAGGGTCAGCCGCATCACCGAGCTGCCGAGCACCCACTTCGCCACGCGCGCGCGGTCGTCGTTCTCCAGCTTGGCGGCGCGGAGGGCGGCAGCGAGCGCGTCCTCGGCGTCTGCGCCGGCGAGGGCCTGCTCGAGCGCATGGGCGGCGACGGCGTTGAGGTCAGCCATGGATTGCGGCCCTCGCGTTGGCAGTTTCGTCTGCGTTATGGCAAAAGCCGCGCGCCAGATTTAGGAAGTTCCCGTGCCCAAGCCCGCCCCCACGCCCGACAAGCCCATCTATCTGCTCACGCTCGGTTGCTCCAAGAACCGCGTGGACTCGGAGATCATGCTCGGGACGCTCGTCGAGCGGGGCTACGCGCTCGTCGATGATCCCAAAGACGCGCAGACCATCCTCGTGAACACCTGCGCCTTCATCGGCGAGGCGAAGCAGGAGAGCGTGAACGCCATCCTGGAGATGGCGGAGCACAAGAAGAGCGGCAAGTGCGACACGCTCATCGTCACCGGCTGCCTCACCCAGCGCTACGCCGAGGAGCTCAACGGCGAGCTGCCTGAGGTCGACCACTTCCTGGGCACGGGCGCCTACGCGCAGGTGGGCGACATCCTCGCGGCCGAGCTGGCGCCGCGCGCGGTCATTCCGGATCCCGAGTACATCCACTCCGCCAGCACGCCGCGCATCAACTCGCTGCCCGGCTACAAGGCGTTCCTGAAGATCAGCGAGGGCTGCGACAACAAGTGCGCCTTCTGCATCATCCCCAAGCTGCGCGGCGGCCAGCGCAGCCGCCCCATCGCCGACATCGTGAAGGAGGCGCAGCACCTGGCCTCGCTGGGCGCGGTGGAGCTGAACCTCATTGCGCAGGACCTCACCGCCTACGGCTACGACCAGCCCGGCCGGCCCAAGCTGCACGAGCTGCTCAAGACGCTCTGCGACGAGGTCGACGTCCGCTGGATCCGGCTGCACTACGCGTACCCGCGCGACTTCCCCGATGCGCTGATCGACGTCATCGCCAACGAGCCGAAGATCGCCAAGTACATCGACATGCCCATCCAGCACGCGAGCGACAAGCTCCTGCGCTCGATGAAGCGTGGCCGCGACTCGCGCTTCTTGAAGCTGCTCCTCTCCAAGCTGCGCGCGCGCATTCCCAATCTGGTGATGCGCACCTCGTTCATCGTGGGCATGCCCGGCGAGACCGAGGAGGACTTCCAGCAGCTCATGCAGTTCGTGAAGGAGCAGCGCTTCGAGCGCGTGGGCGTGTTCGAGTACTCGCAGGAAGAGGGCACGGCCGCCGGCGAGATGGAAGGCCAGCTCGACGCGCGCATCAAGAGCAAGCGCCGCCGCGAGCTGATGGCGCTGCAGCGCAAGATCAACCGCGAGCAGAACAAGGCGATGATCGGCCGGCGCATCCCGGTGCTCGTGGAGGGCTCGAGCCCGGAGACGGAGCATTTGCTCGTGGGCCGCTACGAAGGCCAGGCGCCCGACGTCGACGGCATCACCTACATCAACGACGGCATGGGCTACCCGGGCGAGATCGTCACGGTCGAGGTCACCCAGACCGCCGACTACGACCTGGTGGGCAAGATCGTCGAGCGCGGCGAGCCGGTGAAGCACAAGGCTCGCTCGGTGAAGCTGCCGCTGGTGACGCAGGGCTGGAGCGCGCCGCAGGGCAGCTAGTCGATATATCGAGATAGAGCGTTACCTCTGCAGCGGCGACCCCGGGCCCTCCGGCGACGGGTGACAGGCCTTCTGCCACACCTGCAGGAACCGCTGGCAGCGCTGGGGATCCACGCCCGCGTGCGCGTTGCATTGCGCGAGGCGCCACGAGGCGGTCTTGAGGATCTCGCCCTCGAGCGGGACGTCGTTGCAGAAGCCCGGCGTGGGCGCGGCGGCCTGCAGGCAGCCGGTGGCCCAGAGGTTGTTCTTCACCTCGTCGCCGAAGCTGGAGATGCCGGTGAGGCGGTGCAGGCCTTCGTCGATGCAGCCCTGTGCGGTCTGGTTCGTGCCGTAGGCCGCGCCTGCGGACATGGCCTCCTTGCCCGCGGAGATGAGCTCGTCCTTGTGCGAGCGCACGTAGAGGAAGATGCCGCCAATCAGCAGCAGGAAGAGCGCGATTCCCGCGGCGACCACGCCGAGGGTGACCTTGAGCCAGGTGGGCATCTAGCCGTGAACCACTTTCCCGAGCGCGCGAAGCTCCTCGAGCTCGGCGTCGGAGAGCGGGCCCTTCTCCAGCGCAGCCAGGTTC
Organism: Deltaproteobacteria bacterium; assembly: GCA_018266075.1. GTDB lineage: Bacteria > Myxococcota > Myxococcia > Myxococcales > SZAS-1 > SZAS-1. The sequence continues at coordinate 56,107 of JAFEBB010000008.1, forward strand.
TCGTCGAACTGGGCGGTGTTCTTCGGGCCGTTGAGCACGATGTCCACGTGCGGGTTCGATAGGCAGAAGCGGTAGCAATCGCCGGCGGTGGGCACGTTGCCCTTCCAGCCGCTCGGTCGCTTGAGCAGCTTGCGCCAGTCCGTCGCGGTGTAGGCCACGATTGCGGGCTGGCGCTTGGAGAGGTGCGGGAAGATGTCGCGCTCGGCGCCGGGGTGGGCGGCGTTGTAGCGGATCATGAAGAGATCGAGCGGCGAGTCGAGGGCCAGCCTGCCCGCGCGCTCACGGTCGTGGATCGACACGCCCAGCACCCGCACCTTGCCGCTCTCCTTCAAGTGCACGAGCTCGCGCTCGGTGGCCGCGGTCCAGGCGCTGGTCTTGCCCAGCCAGAAGAGCTGGAAGACGTCGAGGTAGTCGGTCTTGAGGATCTTCAGCGCCTTCTCGGCCCGAGCGCGCACCGAGCCGCCGGTGAAGCCGAGCGTGGGCCCGGTGGCGATGACCAGCTTCTCGCGATCGCCGGGCTTGAGCGACTTGAGCACCTGGGTGATCGCTCGCGCGAAGGGATTCCAGAACACGTACTGCACGCCCGCGTCGAAGGCCTTGCGGACGCCGGCCTCGGGGATGCCGTAGCTCGCGGCCAGGCCCAGGCGGTGCACCCGGCGATCGAGCGCACGAACGTACTTGTGGGTGAAGGAATCGGCCTCGACGGCGGCGGCGGTCATGCGCTCTCCCCGGTTGCCGGGGCGATGGTAACCGAGCCCCCGCCGCCGCGCTCGCGCGCGTGGCCGGCCGTCAAGACATATCTGAATCGCGCAGGCCCCAGGCCCGGAAGTGCTCCTGCAGCCGGTTCCAGGCGCGCTCCAGCCGGGCGGCGGCGTGCTCGAGCCGCTCCCGCTCCACCGGAGACAGCTCCGGGTTGCGGGCCACCACCTCCACGAGCGACCGGGCGGCGCTGAGCTCGTTGCCCAGCGCGAGGTGCAGGTCGGTGAGGTCGTCGTGCAGGTCCATGGGGATGCGAGGATCAATACCAGGAAATCGGTAATCCGCGTCAATGACAAATGCCAGGTGTGGCTGCCTGGACGTGGCCGGAGTAGAAGGCCGGCTCTCGCAGCGGGAGGGCCTGATGGCGCGGGTGCTGATCCTGGGAGCGAACTCGGCGATCGCCGCGGAGGTGGCGCGGCTCTGCGCCGCGCGCGGTGACGGCCTCTACCTCGTGGGCCGCGACGCCGAGAAGCTCGCAGCCCTCCGCGCGGAGCTGTCCCCGTCGATGCTCGGCGTCGAGGCCGCAGATCTCGCCGACACCCAAAACAACGCGGGCGTGATCGACCGCGCGCTCTTCGCCATGGGCGGCGTGGACCTGGCGCTGGTGGCCCACGGGCTGCTCGGCGACCAGGAGAAGAGCGAGCACGAATGGGCCGAGGCCGAGCGGGTGCTGACCACGAACTACCTGAGCGCGGTGTCGCTGCTCATCCCGCTGGCCAACGCGCTCGAGGCGCAGCAGAGCGGCGTGCTGGCGGTGATCACCTCCGTCGCCGGCGATCGCGGGCGGCCGCGCAACTACACCTACGGCTCGGCCAAGGGCGCGTTGAACATCTACCTCCAGGGCGTGCGCTCGCGCCTGTATCGCGCGGGCGCGCGCGTGTACGCGATTCGCCTGGGCCCGGTGGAGACGCCCATGACCGCCACGCACCCCAAGAACGCGCTCTTCGCCCAGCCGCGGCCCATCGCCGAGCAGCTCTTGCGTGCGGTCGAGGGCCGCCGCGAGGACCTCTACCTGCCCTGGTTCTGGCGGCCGATCATGGCCGTGGTGCGCAACCTGCCCGAGCCCCTCTTCCAGCGCATCGGCTTCCTCTCAGGTCGTTAACCGATTCGTTAACGCCTACTGTGGCACCGAGGGCGGCATGCCCTCCGCCGACTCCAGCTCCTTGGCGATGCGCAGGGCCTCGTCGAGGTCCATCACCTTGAGGAAGTAAACGCTGCCCGGCTCCTGGAGCAGGCCGTTGGACAGCGGCCCCAGGTTGAGCGGCGCGAAGCCGCAGTCGCGCACCAGCTTGTCGACGACGGACGCGGCGCCCTGGCTGTCGGTGGAGAACACCACCGCCACCGGCGCCTGGCTGTGGGCGCGGCCGCGCAGCTCGTCGGCGCGGATGGTGTTGAAGGCCTTCACCACCGCGAGCTTGGGGACGAGCTGCGCCACCTGCTCGCTCGTGGAGTGGACGCCCTCCGGGACGTAGCCGCCCCACTGGTTGGTGCAGTCCACGAGGACGCCTCGCGCGTCGTGCAGGCGCTGGAGCACCGGGCCCACCACGCTGTGCGGCACGGTGAGGAAGAACACCTCGCCAAAGTCGGCCGCGTCTTCCAGGCTGCCCATGCGCGCGCCGATGGCGTCCGCGAGGTTGAAGGCAGCGTCGGCGTCGCGGTAGGCGCTGAGCATCACCTCGTGGCCGGCGTCGACGAGCAGGCCGGCGAGCGCGCTGCCGATGCGCCCGGGGCCGAGGATCACGATTCGCATGGACACTTCCTCCTGCGCGCGCGGCGCATGCGCCTTCAAGCTGCGTGAGCCCGTGCGCGGCGGCGAGGGACGATCGCCCGAGCAGGCGCGCGCCGCGTTCCTCGTTTTCGCGGCGCGTGCGAGCATCCGCTCACCCGTGACCCGCTACGTCATCGCTATCCCGTTCCTGCTCGTGGCCATCACGGCGCTCGACTCCACGGCCGTCGCTGCGCACACGTCGCTCGGCCAGCCGCTCGCTGTCGCCGGGACGCTGGTGTTCTGGGCGTTCATGCTCAGGCGCGCGGGCTGGCGCCTGCGGCGCTTGATGGTGCTCGGCCTCGTCGCTGCGACCGCGGGCGAAGCGGTCTTCAGCCTCGGCCTCGGGATGTACCGCTATCGGCTCGGCGGCATCCCGCTCTACGTGCCGCCCGGACACACCTTGCTGTACGCGGCGATCTTCGTCTTCGTGCGCAGGCCGTGGGTGCACCAGCGCGCGCACGTCCTGGCGCCGCTGCTCTTCGGGGTGTGCATCGCGTACACGCTGGGCTGGTACGCGATCGCGCACGATCGATATGGGCTCTGCTGCTTCGCGCTCTTCGCCTTGCTCTGGCTGGTCAACAAGCCGGCGCGGCTCTTCTTCGCGGCGATGTATTTGCTCGTCGCGTTCCTCGAGCAGTGGGGCACGCACTTCGGCTGCTGGCGCTGGCCGCCGGAGCTGCTCGGACGCATCTCGCAAGTTCCCAGCGGCAATCCGCCCAGCGGCGTGGCGCTCTTCTACGTGCTCTTCGATCTGAGCTGCCTCGGGCTCTACTTCTTCGTGCGCTGGCGGAGCTTCGAGCGCTGGGTGGCGCGCACCGTGCACCTGCGCGCGCGGGCCGCGCGGATGTGATGCACCTGGAGCAGGCTTCGTGCGTTGATGAAGGGCATGCGACGCGCACTGGCATTGTCGATCGCGATTTCGCTCGTGGGGTGTGCGCAGCGTCCGTCCCCGGCGCCAGGGCAGGGCGTGGCCGCGGTGGCGTATCGCGACGCGGTGCCCACCTGGCAGCGCCTGGGCACGCGCGCCTTCGCCAAGCACGAGCTCGACGGCACCTACGACGCGCTCACCTATCTCCAATCCGACGACCTCGGCCCGGCCGCGCCGATGATGCTGCACGCGGCGCTGGAGCGGGCGCTTCGCGAGAACCGCGCGGTGGATCTCTTCCTCTTCGTGAATGGGGGCAGCGAGGCGCTCGACGCCGTCCGCGAGCTTGCGCCCGAGCTGCGCGCCAAGCTCCGGCTCGTCTACAACACCGGCGGCGGCGGCGCGTGGCAAGCGTCGGAGTGGCACGCGCTGGGCGCGAAGGCGTACCTCTCGCATCCCGGCTCGGGGAACCTGGCGCCGTTCTTCGTCTTCGACTTCTTGCGCAACTGGAGCGACGGCCAGTCGCTCTCCGACGCCGTGGCCCACTCGAACACCGCGCTGCACCACCGGCTGAGCGGCTTCACCGCGCCGTGGATCCTCTCGGCCGCGGGCTTCAACGCGCGCACCGAGGATCTGCCGTACTGGGAAGAGGCCACGCGCGCCCAGATCACGGGCGACGACAGCGTGGTGTTGCGTTGAAGGCGCTCCTGGCGGCGCTGATCCTCGCGAATCCGGGCGCCGCCGTGCCGGTGTCGCGCGAGCCGCCCGCGGCGGAGCTGAACGAGGTTCAGAAGTTTCTCCAGATGCATCGCCGCGAGCTGGTGCGCGTGTTCAACGACGCGCTCCAGCGCGATCCTGCCCTCCACGGTGCGCTCGCGCTGAAGCTGACGATCGAGACCAGCGGCCAGGTGTCGAAGGCCGAAGCCGTCGACGTCACGCTCAACGATCCCGACGTGGTGAAGAGGCTCTGCCGCGCGGCCGAGGCGTGGAAGCTCGCGCCGCACGCCGGTGGCGCGTGGATCGTGAAGATGCCGCTCAACCTCAAGATGGACTGAGCGCCGTTCGAAGTTGCATCACCGAATTGTTAACAAGTGGGGCTTGCCGCGCGTCGGAGCCAGACGCACCTTGGGCGCCGGAGCAACCCAGCTCCGACAACCAGGACGCGACCATGGATCCCAATGCCGTCTACGCAGAGATCAAGCAGATGCTCGGCACCGTGCCGGCCTTCCTCAAGCTCATCCCCAAGGACGAGCTCGAGGCGGAGTGGAACCTCTTCAAGCACATCGAGCTCGAGGACGGCATCATCCCCAACAAGTACCGCGAGCTGATGGGCGTGGCCATCTCGGCGGCCACCAAGTGCCGCTACTGCGCGCTCTTCCACACCGAGGCTGCCAAGCTCTTCGGCGCCAGCGACGCGGAGATCGAGTACGCCGTGCGTTACGCCAAGAACTCTGCCGGCTGGAGCGCGTACCTGAACGGGATGCAGGTGGACCTCGGCGGCTTCAAGAAGGAGGTCGGCGAGATCGTGGCCTACGTGGCCAGCCAGCAGGGCGGCATGGCCGGCAAGAAGCCGGATCAGAAGACGCCCACCACGCGCATGTAACCAACCGGTTACGTCGTCGCGAACAGCTCGAGCTTGGGGAAGCTCGCGCCGAGGACGCTCTTGGCGTCGAGCTTGAGCCAGCCCTCGAGCACGCTCGCGTACACGGACCGGAAGTCGACGGCGAAGGGCACGTCGCCGTCTTGCAGCTTCGAGAGGTCGGGCGCGGTGCCGTGCAGGCCGCCGCGCACCGGCTTGCCCGCGATGAAGAGCACGCTCCCACCGCCGTGATCCGTGCCGCCGCTGCCGTTCTCCGCCACGCGCCGGCCGAACTCCGAGTACGTCATCACCACCACGCGTTCGCCGAGCCCCTGCGCCTCGAGGTCGTCGAGCAGCGCGCTCACGCCCTCGGAGAGCTGGGACAAGAGATTCTGGTGCTGGCGCTTCTGGTTGGCGTGCGTGTCGAAGCCGCCCAGCGTCACGTGCGCCACGCGGATGCCGAGATCCACCGCGAGGAGCTGGGCGATCAACTTGAGCTGATCGCCAAACGGCCCGCGCGGGTAGGGCACCATCGAGCGCGAGTTGCTCACCGCGCCCTTGAGCACCTCGCTCGACGCCAGCGCGCTCTGGCCCACGCGGGTGAGCGCGCCGAGCGTCGGGTGATCCTTCGTCGGCGCGGCATAGAGCGCGGTGAGCGCGGCCACCAGCGCGGGCGCGTCGCCGGGGAACTTCTTGTCCGGCTGCACGCTGAACGCATCGAGCGACGACAGCGCTGTGGCGGGATTCGCCTTCGCGTAGAGCGCGGGCGAGAGCGAGCCACCGCCCACGCCGAGCAGCGCGAAGCCCTTGGCGTCGACGCCCTTCTTCGAGAGCGCGCGCCCCAGCCAGCCCTCGGGCTCGCGGTACGGCTCGAGCCGCGCCATCTGCCAGATCGCCGTGGAGTCGAAGTGCGAGCGGCTCGGCTTGGGATAACCCACGCCCTGGATGATGGCGAGCTGGTTGGCCTTGAAGCGCGTGTGGAGCTTAACCAAAGCGTTATGCAGCGCCACCTTGCCGTCGAGCTCCAGCGTCTCGTTCGGATCCAGCCCGACCTTCGGACGCAGCTTGCGGTACCGCGGATCCGCCAGCGGCGCGACGGTGTTCAGGCCATCGTTTCCGCCCGCGAGCTGGATGAGCACCAGCGCCGGCCCGGGCGTCGACTTGGGATCTGCGAAGAGCTCGAGCGGAAAGCCGTCCACCGCGAGCGACGCCGCGCCCAGCCCCACCCCTTGCAGAAAGCTCCGCCGCGCGATGGCCATGGTCAGCTCAGCTGGTACTCGGGAGAGGAAATCAGCAGGTGCAACATGCCGCGGACCTTCTCGTCGAGCACGCGCGCGTCGGTGAAGAGCGTGAGGGGCTTGCCCTTGCCGTCCTTCGGCCCTTGCGGATCCGGCGTCTCCACGTAGCGCAGGATGGCGGCGCGCAGCGGCTCCGACGCGCGGCCGTCGAGCAGCGCATTCGCCGCCAGCTCCACCATCTGCTTGGCGCTCGTGGGCCCGATACCACCAAAGACCGCTTCGGGATTCACGTGGCTCGTGCCCTCCGGTCCGCGCGCGGTGGTGATCGAGGCGGCGAAGTTGAAGCGCTCGAACAACGTGCTGGTCGAGATCCACGCCTCTCCGCCGTCCCAGCCCTTCACGCTCGGCGGGTTGAAGAGATCCTGGCCCATGCGCGCCATCAGCCCTGCCACCTGGCGCGGCGCGATCGTGCCGCCCAGGCTGCGAATGGAGCCGATGACGTACTCCGCCGGACTCTTGATGAGCGCGCGGTAGGCTTTCTCCGAGCTGAAGATGGGCGAGAGGAAGATCGCGCGAAGCACCTCACGCACGTCGCCGCGGGTGTCGTGCCAGACCTTCACGAACGGCGCGAGCGTCTTCGGATCCGGATCCGGGTAGACGAAGAACGCGAAGAGCCGCGCCGTGAGCCGCTGCGCCGTCGCCGGGTGATCCGCGAGCGTGGAGAGGACTTCCGTCCCGTCGAAGTTGCCCTGCTTGCCGAGGAACTTCTTCGAGTCGCCGTCGTGCTGGTTCGGATTGAACGCGAAGGCATTGCCGCTGAGGCCCCAGCCGGTGAACGCGCGCGCGGCTTCTTGCACGTCGGTCTCGGTGTACGGCCCGAGCCCGGTGGTGAAGAGCTCCATCACCTCGCGCGCGAAGTTCTCGTTGGGCCGGCCCTTGGTGTTCGACGCGCCGTCCAGGTACACGAGCATCGCCGGGTCGCGCGCCACGCGCTGGAGCAGATCTTCGAAGCGGCCGAGCCCGTGCTCGCGGAAGGTCTGGTTCTGCAGGTACATCAAGTACGGATTGCCGACCTTGTTGTTCGCGGTGGCGAAGTGCCCGTGCCAGAAGAACGCCATCTTCTCCACGAGCGGCCGGCGGCTGTGGATCATCCGGTAGATCCACCACACGCGGACGTCGTCGATGTTGGAGAAGTCGAGCAGCCCGCCAATTTGCTGATCGAGATCGCCGAGGCCGTCGGTCACCTGCGCCGGCTCCACGAGCTCGCGCACCGTGGCTTCGTAGCCCGCGTCGAGCCGCGTCTCGAGCTCACCTGGCGCCGCGCCGAAGCCCGCGCGCCGGAGCAGGTGCGACATGCGCAAGCGGGGATCGATCGAGCTCATGCGACTCCTGGTGACGACGACATCTTAGTTCGACCGATCGTGGCTCGTGACTCGTGGCTCGTGGCTCGTTCGGTGATGTAACAGTTTGTTTTCAATGGAGCGCCGACTGCTGCCAGGCATCGAGCGCGGCGAGCTCGCCCTTGCGCTCGGGCAGGTTCGCGAAGTCGGCGCGCGCGAGCTTCGCCAATTGCACCGCGCGCGTGCGATCGCCGTTGGACGCGATCAGCGCCTTCGCCAGGTTGAACCGAATCTGCGCCACCCAACCCGGGAAGAACGGGTGCGCACTCGAGAGCGTGAGCGCGCGCTCGAGCTGGGTCTTCGCGGCGTCGGGCTGGTTCGCGGCCAGGTTCGCGGCGCCGCCGACCATGAGGTAGCTCACCCACTCCGCGCTGTCGGGCTCGAGCGCCTTCTGCTTGATGGCCAGGATCTGCGCGAAGTCGGCCTGCGCCAGCGCGGCACGGCCGGCCGCGAGGTGCGCGCCGGCGGCGTAGCGGAGCACGTCGGCGAAATCCGGATCCGCGGCGACGCCGAGCTTGTCGCCGAGCGCAGCGGCCTGTGTGGCCTCCGCGAGTCCCCGATCGACCTGACCCGCGGCCACGTCCGCCCACGCAGCGATCGCGAGCGCGATGGCCGAGTCGAGGTTCTCGCCGTTGATCTTGGCGATGCTGAGCACGTGCTGCGCAGCCTGCTCGGCATCGGGGAGGCGGCCCATGTCGGCCTGGAGCTCGGCGAGGTTGGTCCACACCACGCGCACGCCGTTGCTGTCCTGGCCGAAGATGGCGTCGCTCACCGCGAGCGCCTGCTTGTACGTGGCGAGCTCTTCGTCGTAGCGGCCCACGCTGTCGAGCGCGGCGCCGAGGTTGTCGAGGGCGCTGAGCATCTCCGGGTGATCCGCGCCGTACACGCTGCGCGCGAGCTCCACGCCCTTCTGGCAGTGCGCGATCATCTCCGAGCTCTGGCCCTTGCGGTTCTCGACCACGCAGATGGCGTGCTCGAGCTCGTACTGCGCCAGAGGATCGCTGCCCACGCGGGCCGTGAGCGCGCGCGTGCGCTCGGTGAGCGCCTCGAGCTCTGCGGTCGGCCTCCCCGCGAGCGCTGATCCAATCAACAACCGCGACGCCGCGCGCGCCGCGAGCTGATCCATGCGCGAGCTCTCCGCGAGGTCGAGGGCCTGCTTGCCGCTCTGCACCGCGGCAGCGAAGTCGTCGTCCTTGCCCTGCGCGCGGGCGAGCGACATCAGCGCTTGCGCTTGCAGCGGCGCGAAGCCGAGCTGCTGCGCCTCGGCGGCCGCGGCCTGGAAGATGGGGATGGCGTCGCGGTTCTTGCCCACGCCCAAGAGCGCGTTGGCGCCCGCGAGCTTCACGCGCAGCGCTTCGACCTTGGCCGCTGCCTGCGGCGTGGGCTGGTCGATCACCGCGAGCGCGCGGGCGTCGGCGCAATCCGACACTTGTGGAAGCGACGCCATCGCGCCGCTCGCCGCGGCCACCATGGGCTTGTCCGCGTGTTGCAAGAGCGCGCTCACCGCGTGGAGCTCGAGCCGCTGCGACTCGAGGCAATCGAGCCGCAATTGCAGCGCCGCTTCGCTCTGCGCGTGGTCTTCACGCGTCGCACGACACGCGCCCTCGAACGCGCCGACCCACGCGGTCGCGGTTCGATTCATCGACTTCTCGGTGTACGCCCAGGTCGCGTCGGCGCCGTTCACGCCCGAGGCCAGGAACGCGGCCTTCACCGCTTCTTGCGTGGTCGGATCCCAAGTGCCTGCGAGGCGCGTCTGCGGATTGCTGCACGCGTCGCCCGAGCGATGGACGATGAGATCCGCGACGACGGATCCAAGCAAGATCGCGAGAAACGTCGCGCCGCCCGCGGTCACCAGGCGCCGGCGACGCACGCCGGGATCCGCGTCGAGCGCGGCGATGAGCGCGTCCATCGACGGGAAGCGCTCGTCGGGCCGCATCGAGATGCCCTTGAGCAGCACGCGCCGCAGCCACGGCGGGACGTTGGTGCCCTTGGGCGCGTCGCGCGGCGGAACCGGATTCAGCGGGTTCACGCGGCCTTCGAACGGACGTTCGCCGTAGAGCGCCTCCCAGAGCGCGACGCAGAAGCTGAACTCGTCGGTGCGTGCATCGACGGGCGCGGCGAGGGCCTGCTCCGGCGCCATGTAGCCGGGCGTGCCCATCACGGCGCCGGGCCGCGTGAGCGTGGTGTCGAGCGCGTCCTTGCCGCGATCGGAGATGGAATCCTCGCCGGGCTCTTCTTCGTCGCGGCCTTCGATGGCGCGCGCGAGGCCGAAGTCGGTCACCTGCACGCGCCCGTCTTTTCCGAGCAGCACGTTCGACGGCTTGAAGTCGCGGTGGATCAAGCCCGCCTGATGTGCAGCGGCGAGCCCGCGTCCCGCGGCGACGAAGATGGCGAGCACCTCGCGCCACGGCCGCGGCGACTCCACCTCGTCGATCCACTGGCGCACCGTCTTGCCCTCGACGAGCTCGAGCGCGAGGAAGACCTTGTCGCCGTGGGTGCCCACGTCGTGAATGGCCACGACGTTCGGGTGGTGCAGCTTGGCCATCGCCTGCGCTTCGCGGAGCAGGCGGTTCTTGCCGACCGAGGCGCTCTTGCCGCCGGTGCTCTCGGCGCGCATCAGCTTGAGCGCCACCTTGCGATCGAGCTCGGGGTCGTACGCGAGGTACACGATGCCCATGCCGCCCTCGCCGAGCGGGCCGACCACGAGGTAGCGGCCCACGGTCTCGCCGCGGATCATGGGCTGGGAGTTCTCGGGCGGGCGCTCTTCGGCGGGCAGGCCGGGCCGCATGGTGCGCGTCTCGCCGGAGCCGCCCGCGAGCCGCGAGCGACACTTGGCGCACTCGAGGAGGTGCGCCTGCACGGCGGCGGCCTCCCCGGGAGCCGAGAGGTTCGCGGAGAAGCGCGCGAGCACCTCGTCCACCGGACACGGCGCCGCGCTCATGAAGTCCGCCCCGTCACGCAGGCGGAAGCATAGCGGGGTTTGCGCCCGGGCTCAGCTGCCCACGCGACGCCGCCGCACCATCGCGCCGATCGCCGCGACGATCGCCAGGAGCTCCTCGCCCGGCACCGACGCGCAGCCCTTGCCCTTCACGGTGTTGCCGGTGGTCCCCGTCGAGCCGCCGGTGCTCGTCGCCGTGCCCTCGATGGTGCCGCCGGTGCTGCTCGCGCCTGCAGTGGTCGAAGCGGTCGTGGCGCCACCGCCGGTGGTGGATGACGTCGACGAGCTCGTGGACGTCGCGTGTCCGGTGGTGCCGGTGGTCTCGCTGCTCCCGGTGCTGGAGCCCGTGGTCGTCGACGACGCGGTCGACGCGCTGTGTCCCGAGGTGCCGGTCGTCGACGCCGCGGCGGTGGTCGAGGTGCCGGTCGTGCTGCTCGCGGTTGCGGTCGCGGTGGTCGTCGTCGACGTGCCGCTCGTGCCCGTGGTGCTGCTCGCGGTCGACGTCGACGTCGACGTCGAGGTGCTGGTGCTCGTCGTCGACGGCGGGTTGCAGTTGCAGCCGCCCGCGCAGGCCACGCTGTTGCTGGCCCAGAGGACGCTGCCGTTGGTGTCGTAGATGACGAGGTTGCCGTCGTCCTGAACGGCGAGCGACGCGCCGTTGTGGCCGCCCGTGGCGCTGTACCACATGGGGCAGCCCTCGGCGGAGTAGAGCACCAGGTTGCCGTCGCTCTGCATGGCCGCGGTGTAGCCGTCGGTGCCGCCGGTCTGCGTGTTCCAGATCGCGCCGCCGCCGTGCTGGTACACCACGAGATTTCCGTCGCCCTGCATCACCAGGTTGAAGCAGCCGCCGCACGCCGCCACCGAGTCGCCGCGCGCCAGGCCCGAGCCCGCAGGCATGCTGCCGCAGCCCGTGACCTTGCTGCCGACGGGGCCCGTGCCGCTCGACCAGAGCGGGTGTCCGCTCGCGCTGTAGACCACGAGGTTGCCGTCGTCCTGCACGGCGAGCGTGGCGCCCGGGTTGCCCCCGGTGTTGCTCGCCCAGATGGCGCAGCCCTGGCTCGAGTAGAGCACCAGGTTGCCGTCGCCTTGCATGATGAACGCGGCGCCGCCCTTGCCGTTGGTGTGCGTGTCGAAGAGCGGGTTGCCGTGCACGTAGAGGACGACGTTGCCGTCGGTCTGCATCACCAATCCGAAGCGGCCGTCGCAGCTGGTGGCGGTGTCGCCGGCGCCGAGGCCTTCGCCGGAGGCGAGCGCGCCGCAGTGCGCGGGTGCCGTCGTGCCGGGCGTGCCGCCGCTGCAGGCGCCGCCGCTGAGCTCGCTCGCCGAGCCCACGCCGTGACCGATGGCGCTGGTCGCGGTGCAGCCCACGGTGCCGCCGGCGAAGGCCGCGAGCGCGGCCGCGTCGCCGTTGAAGATGTCGAGGTCCACGTTGCCGCCGATGCCGGGCACGCTGCCGCGATCGCTGTACTGCCACGCGGTCCAGTTGCTCCAGCCGCCGGGCATCGCCGGGCACACGCCGTTGTCGCAGTAGCAGTTGAAGTAGTCGGCCACCCAGAGCGCGTCGCCGCCGAAGCCCGACGCGCCGAAGCCCGACCACAGCCCGGGGCTGGTGTAGATGATGGTCTGCTTGCCGGTGCGCGCGGCGATCTCGTTGATGAAGGCCTGCGCGTTCGCGGATGCGGTCGCCCCGCCCACGCCGTCGCTCACCTCCCAGTCGAGCATGGGCGGCAGGTCGCCCGCGCCGATCGTGCCCACGTAGCTCAGGTAGTAGTCGGCCTGTTGCGTGCCGTCGTCGCCGGGGTGGAAGAAGTGGTACGCGCCGCGCGCCACGCCGTTCGCCTGCATGCCGCTCCAGTTCGCGGGGAACGTCGGATCTCGGTAGCTCACGCCCTCGGTGGCCTTGGTGTACGCGAACTTGATGCCCGATCCCGCCACCGAGCTCCAGTTGATGCTGCCCTGGTAGCTGGAGACGTCGATGCCCGGCAGCGTGCCGCCCGCCGCGCAGACGGTGAGCAGGTCGCGCACGGTGTCGTCGTGCTGCTTGAGCGGCTGCGTGTCCTGGCCGCACGCGGCGAAGAGCGCGAGAACGGCCAGCAGCGTGGAGCGGGTCGAGGTCGTCATGGCGGCGGATTATCGAGACGCGCGTGGAACAAGTTGTCGAAGGGGCATTGTCGAATTGGATCCGGGCGGATCCGCCCCGTCGCGGGTCGTGGGTCGTGGGTCGTTCGTCCGGCGCGGGCGTGGCCACGTTGCCCTGGGGCCGCTTGACCCCTGGGTCAGTTCGACCCGCCCTCGCGCCCGCGATGACGCAACCCGACGTGCCCCGAACTCGCGCACTTCGCTCGCAGTGCGGGTTGGCCCGGAAGCTGCTCTGGGAGTTTGCAATCCTGAAGGAGCCCACGGTCGAAGCCGCGACGTCCGCCGCGCTCGCCAAGCGCATCGTCTCCCAGGCCGGGTTCGAGCTGCTCGCGGGCAGCCACAACGAGAACGTGCACGTGCGGCTCGAGGCGGAGACGCCGGCGCGGACGGACTTCAGCCTGACGTGGTGACTGCGCGCCCGGTGGGGAGCGAGAACCGCGGCGTCGCCATGCGGGCAAGACCATCGATGGGCGGGGTGGTCGCCTCGTGGGCAGCACGCATCCGGAGCTGGCGCCGCACGGCGAGCCTGCGCATCGCTCAGGCTGCCCTGCGTCTGCTCGGCGAGCGACGCACCAGCTTGACCGCCTCGAGCACGGAGACGGGGAAGAGACCCACCCCCAAGCAGAGGGCCGCGTCGGCGAAAGAGATGGCTCGGATCTGAAAGAGGGTCTGTGTCGCGGGAATGAAGTGAAGCCCGAGCTGGACCAACACGGAGAGGGACACCACACCGAGCAGGCTGAGGTTGCTGAACGCGCCCACCTCCCAGAAGAGCTTGGTCCTGCTCCGGGAAGCGAACGAGCGGAAGAGCTCCGCGAAGACGATGACCGAGAAGGCGAGGTTGCGGGCTCCCACCACATCGCGGCCGCGGAGGGCCCAGGCGAAGACGCCGAGCGTCGCCGCGGTCTGGAGCAACCCCGTGAAGAGGATGGATGCCCACTCGGGCCGGCCCAGGATCGGCTCGTCCGCGCGGCGCGGGGGCCGGCTCATCACCGCTTCGTCGGTCGGGTCCATCACGAGCGCGAGCGCGGGCAGGCCATCGGTGACGAGGTTGATCCACAGGAGCTGCAGCGCGGTCAGGGGAAATGGGAGCCCCACCACGGAGGCCACCAGCATCACCGCCAGCTCGCCGGCGTTGCCCGAGAGGAGGTACACGAGCGACTTGCGGATGTTCTCGAAGATTCCGCGGCCCTCTTGGACAGCCGCCACGATGCTCGCGAAGTTGTCGTCGGTGAGCACCATGTCGGCGGCTTCCCGGGTGACCTCCGTCCCCGTCTTGCCCATGCAGATGCCGATGTGGGCTTCGCGGAGCGCGGGCGCGTCGTTGACGCCGTCGCCCGTCATGGCGACCACAGCGCCGCGCGCCTTCCAGGCCCGGACGATCTTCAGCTTGTCTTCGGGCGTGGCCCGCGCGTGGACGACCTCTTCGATGGGCTTGCCGGGCACGGCGATCCCAAGCTCGCGTGCGATCACCTGGGCGGTGGTGGGGTGATCGCCGGTGATCATCACGGTCTCGATGCCCGCAGCGCGCGCCGCCGCGATGGCTTCGATCGCCTCCGTCCGCGGCGGGTCGGCGATGCCGATGAGTCCGAGGAGGTGAAGGTGCTCCTCCGCCGGGCCCTTCCCGATGGCGACCGCGAGGACCCGCAGCCCCCGCGCCGCCATCTGGCCGTTGGCCTCCGCGGCAGCCTCGGTCCCCGACGTACAGCGCGGGAGCACGGCCTCCATGGCACCCTTCACATAGAGGACGCCGTCCGCCCGCAGGATCGACATCCGCTTCCGCTCGGAGTCGAAAGGGTTCACCGCGGCCCGCGGCCTGTCGCGTTCGATCTGCCCACGTCGAATCCCGCGCTCGGCCGCGTCCCTGAGGATGGCGAGCTCGGTGGTGTCCCCTGTGCCGCCCTGGCCGTCCGGCGCGAGCTCGGCGTCCGAGCACGCAGCCGCGGCGTCGATGATCTGGTCGTGATCCGGCCCCCAGACCTCCCGGACGCTCATCACCCCGGTGGTGAGGGTGCCGGTCTTGTCGGTGCAGATGACCGTGGCGCAGCCGAGCGTCTCCACCGCGGGGAGCCTCCGCACCAGCACGTGGCGAGAGACCATGCGCCGCACCCCCACGGCGAGCGCGATGGTCACGATGGCCGGGAGCCCCTCGGGGACGGCGGCGACGGCCAGCGACACCGCCGAGAGGAACACGGTGAAGAGTCCGAGGCCCCGGAGGAGGCCGAGGAGCGCTACCACCGCCACGATGCCCAGGCAGAGGTAGAGCAGGACCTGGCTCACCTGGGCCAGCCTCTTCTGGAGCGGTGTCTCGGTCTCCTCGGCCGTCGCCAGCAGGTGGGCGATCTTGCCGAGCTCGGTGCGCATTCCGGTGGCGACGGCCACGGCGCGCCCGGTCCCGTTGGCGATGTGGGTGCCCATGAAGACGGCGTCATGGCGCTCCGTCACGCGTGCGTTCGGGACGGACGGCATGGTGGACTTCTCCACGGGCTCGCTCTCGCCGGTGAGCGTCGCCTCGTTGGCCGTGAGGACGTGCGCCTCCGTGAGTCGCGCGTCGGCCGCGACGATGTCTCCTGGCTCGAGCAGCAGGTTATCGCCGACCACCACCTCCACCGCGGGCACGACGAGGGAGCGGCCGTTTCGCACCACCCGCGCGCGCGGCGCGGTCATCGACCGGAGCGCCAGCACGGCGCGCTCGGCGCGGTACTCCTGGAAGAACCCCACCAGCGCGTTGATGAAGACGATCGTCCCGATCGCGACGGCGTCGGCCACTTCACCGAGGAACGCGGAGATGGTGCAGGCGCCAAAGAGGAGCCAGATCACAGGGCTCTTGAACTGGCTCGCGAACATCACCCACGGCGAGGTGGCCTGCTCGCGCTTGATCTCATTGGGGCCCTGCATCGCGAGCCGGCGTGCGGCCTCCTCATCGCTCAGGCCCAGCGCATCCTCGAAGCCGAGGGAGGTGGACGTCGCGGTCCCGGGCGGGCTCGGCGGAGGAACGGTGTTCGTCACAGGGGCTCCGAACCTTCAGGAAGCGTGCCCGCGCCGGCGCCGTGGAACGAGCCGTGGAGCAGGGCGTCCGCGCCAGGCGTGCGCGAAATCGACAGCGGCCATTCCCGCGCGCAGGTCTTGCGTCGACCGTCCAGGACCCGGCATCGACGAGCACGACGACCGCCGCGCGACCTTTTGTTCGCTCTCCACGTGGTTAAGCGTTAGGTCGCAGGACGGACTCGCGCCGAGGGCCGATTGAAGTCGAAGTCGCTCATTCGCCGGGTGTTGTTCACGCTCGTGGGCGGGGCGCTGCTCTTCGTGGGGCTGTTCCTGCTCGCGCTCCCAGGCCCGGGCCTGCTGGTGATCGCGCTGGGGTTGATGGTTCTCTCTTGGGAGTACCCGACCCTGCGGCGGCACGCCGACCGGATGCGTCTGCGTGCGGTCGGCTCCGCGCGCGAGCTGGGTCACCACCCGATCAGGTTCGCACTCGGGGTGGCCGTCTCGGTGGCGATGGTCGGGGCTGGCGTCGTCGTTGGCCTCATGGAACCTCGGTCTGGCTCGAAGCTGTGGACCGGGGCGTCCCTGGTCCTCAGCGGCGTGATCCTGCTCGTCACCCTCGTCCTGGCTCAGCGCGTGCCGCCACCTGACGCCTGAGGCGCCGGTTCATCGCGCGGCCGGCGTTCGATGGAGCGGCCTTCTTCCCGATGGTCGGCTCCATGCGCTCGGGTGTCCCAGGCGCTTCCAGACCTCGAACCAGAGGATGCTGGCCACACCCACGGTGATCCCGGCGGCGATGTCGATGGCGTGGAGCGGCGAGAAGCGGAAGAGCTCCGCTGCGGCCGGAACATAGATGGCCACCGCCAGGAACGCGCACGCCCCGCCGAGCACCCACCACAGCCAGCGATTCGGGCGCCGAGCGGTCGCCACGATGGTCTCCTCCCACGAGCGATTGGCGAGGATGAGGGCCAGGTCGGCCACGATGAGGGTAGCGAAGGTGAGGGCGCGGGCGTGGGCCTCGGGCTCCCCGCGCGCGAGCGCGAAGCCGAAGACCGCGAGCACCGCCAGCAACACGCCCAGGCCCTGGCCCAGACTCACCCAGAGCAGGTGGCGTCCGAAGAGCGGCGCACGCGGGTCGCGCGGGGGGCGCCGCATGATGCCTCGCTCCTCGGGTTCGGCCTCGAAGACCACGGAGCAGGCCGGATCGATGATGAGGTGCAAGAAGGCGATGTGAATCGGCATCAGAACCAAGGGCCATCCGAGGGCGATGGGGAGGAGCGTCAGCCCAACGATCGGCACGTGAACGGCGAGCACGAAAGAGAGGGCCTTCTTGAGGTTGTCGACGATGCGGCGCCCGAGCCGAACCGCGGACACCAGCGCTCCGAAGTCGTCATCGAGCAGCACCAGGGCGGCCGCCTCGCGCGCCACGTCCGTGCCCCGCCCGCCCATCGCGATGCCAATGTGAGCGGCCTTCAACGCGGGCGCGTCGTTCACGCCGTCGCCCGTCATGGCCACCACCTCGCCGTTGGCCTGGAACGCCTGGACGAGCCGGAGCTTCTGTTCGGGGAGCACGCGCGCGAAGACCCGGGTGTCCCGGACGTGGCGGCGAAGCGCGTCGTCGGAGAGCGCCGAGATTTCTTCGCCCCGCAGGGAGATCTCCGGGCGATCGAGACCGACCTGGCGCGCGATGGCCGCGGCCGTCCCAGGGTAGTCGCCGGTGATCATGGCCACGTGGATGCCGGCAGCGCGGCACTCGGCCACCGCCGCAGGGACGTCGGCGCGCACCGGGTCGGCCAGGCCCATGAGCCCCAGAAGCTCGAAGGGGATCGCGGTGGGGCTCTCGGGAAGCGCGTCCACGCTGGGCAGCGTGGCGACCGCGACGGCCAGCACGCGCAGGCCCGCCCCGGCCAGGCGTTGAACGGCGTCGCGGAGCTCGGCGTGCCGGGGCTCGTCCAGCCGGCACAGCCCGGCGACGGCCTCCGGCGCACCCTTGCAGGCCACGACCAGCTCTGGCTTCCCGGGCGCACGCCAGGCGTGGGTCACGGCCAACAACTTCGGCGAGAGCGGGTACTGGCGGACCAGCCGCCAGTCCGGGGGAAGGTGTTGGGTGCCGCTGAGGTGCGCCGCGCCCAGCTCCACGAAGGCGCGCTCCATGGGATCGACCGGGTCGGGATGGCTGGCCAGGACGCTGAACTCGACCAGGGTGCGAAAGAGCTCCGGGAGCGGCTTCTCGCCAAGCTGCTGCAGCTCGAGGGTGGTGTGGCCGACCACCATCTGCGCCACGCGCATGCGGTTCTCGGTGAGGGTGCCCGTCTTGTCCACGCAGAGGACCGTGGACGACCCGAGGGATTCCACCGCGGGAACGCTCCGCGCGAGCACCCGCCTCAGGGAGAGCCGCCGCGCCCCGAGCGCGAGAAAGATGGTGACCACCACCGGGAACTCGTTGGGGAGCACGGCCATGGCCAGGGTGAGGCCGGCGAGCCCGCCGCCCAGCCAATCGTGCCGGAGGGCCCCGTAGGCGATGGCCACCAGGACGGAGAGCGCAGCGCCGATCCAGGCCAGCTTCCGGACCAGCGCTCGGGTCTCGGCCTGGAGCGGGGTGGTGTGGCGATCCACCGTCCGCAGCGCGAGCCCGATGCGACCCATCTCGGTGCGGCTGCCCGTGGCGAGCACCTGGGCGGTGGCCATGCCCTGCACCACCAGGGTGCCGGCGTACACGAAGGGCAGGTCCTCACCGCCGGGGCGCGGAAGAGGTTGTGCGCCGTCCCACACGCCCTTGCGCACCGGCACCGACTCGCCCGTGATCAGCGACTCGTCGACGGTGAGGTGGGTGGCGTCAATCACCGCCGCGTCGGCGGCGACGCGGTCGCCCTCGGCGAGGACGATCAGGTCGCTCCGGACCACGTCGCGGCCCGCGATGCGCTGGCGCACGCCGCCCCGGATGACCAGCGCCCGCGGGCTGGCCAGGTCTCGGAGGGCCTCCAGCGCGCGCTCGGTCTTGCGCTGCTGGACCAAGGTGATGCCCAGGATGAACACCACGAACCCGAGGAGCATGGCTGCCTCTTCGCGGTCGCCGAGGACCACGTAGACCCCGCCACACGCGAGCAGCAGGACCGTCATCGGGTCCTTCACGAGCTCGATGAGGGCGAGGACCAGGTTGCTGCGGCGCTTCCCGGACAGCTCGTTGGGGCCGTCCAGCTCGAGGCGCTGGGCCGCCTCCTGCTCGGTGAGTCCGGTCCGGCGGGTCGTGTTCGGCGCGGCCATGGGGTCCTCGTGCTCAGCGCCGTGCCGGCGACGGCCCACCATCTGTTGCGGCAACCTCCCTGAACCAAACGCAGGTGCCGGCGAGGCAGCCGCACGACAAGCCCGGACGAGGCCACCGGCCGCCAGACTCGAAGGGGCAGGTGGTGATCAGTTCCTCGGCAGCGCAGACCTCCTGCGCGCAACCTGACGTCCGACAGTCGTCGTCGACTCGACAATCGTTGTGTCTCGATGGGGCCTCGAGCCTTCGATAGAGGGGGTCGGCCGGGTCAATCGCAGGCGCTCGCGTGGGAGGTGTTGCCCAAGCGAGGATCGCGGTCGAGCTGGCGACCCCAACCGCCAGGGCAACACTGGCGCAAAATCTCCTCATGCGTGGACCTCGGACGCAGATCCTGCGGGGTTGATGGGCATGGTTCGCCTCAACCCAGAGCCAACGCAGGAACCGCGCCATCGAGCCCGACTACTCGGATGCGGCTCTGGCTCCCGTGTCGCGAGCCCAGGCGCAGATGGCTGCCACGTCGGCTGCGTCCAGGTGAGCGTCCCGGTGCACGAGCCCGTACGTGAACGGCGGCATCTCGCCCTCGCGCACCTCCGCACAACTCTCATCAAGCAGCTTGCCGCGCTCCTCCGGAGAGACGCGGCTCCACTCGGAGAAGTTCACGTTCTCCCGCCCCTCGTTCACGTCGTGGATCACCAGCCATGAGACGGGAGCGACGTTGCTGTACCAGGGCCAGCGCGTGCGATTGGAATGGCAATCGAGGCAGGCGCGCTCGAGCACCAACCGGGTGTGAGCGTCCGCGCCGTCGAGCGGAGCGCTGCCTTGCTCGGGCGGGTTGGTCCGCGCGGGGCGAATGAGCTGCGCCAGGAGCAGGCACAGCCCGAGCCCGAGGGCGAGGCGCCGCGGCCAGCGCCTCCGCGGGCGCGCAGCGTCCTCGCTCACTGCATCCCCGTCGGCTTCGCGGCCTTCTCGAGCCGCTGGAGCTCGGCCTCGAAGGCGCGCAGGTGGCCCGCCTCGTCTTGACGGATCTCGTTGAAGCGATCGGCAGCGGCCTGGTCACCGGCCGCCGCAGCCTTGCGCGCGAACTCGGGGTACATCGTCTCGACCTCGTAGCGCTCGCCGGCGATGGCGTCCTTGAGGTTGTCGATGTCGCTGCCCACCAGTCCCGCGAGATCGGCCTCCTCGGCGAAGTGCTGGCCGTGTTCGGTCCTGGCGGTGCTGCCGAAGAGCTCGGC
The DNA here is from genome assembly GCA_018266075.1 of Deltaproteobacteria bacterium. Lineage (GTDB taxonomy): Bacteria > Myxococcota > Myxococcia > Myxococcales > SZAS-1 > SZAS-1. The sequence goes on from JAFEBB010000008.1 coordinate 76,269, forward strand.
CAGCTTGGGGTCGCCCGCGGCGCGCGCGTGCTTCGCGAAGAGGTCGTACTTGGCGAACGCGAAGGCCTCGCCGTGCATGGAGGTCTTGAGGTCCTCGATGGTTTGCGGGCTGGGCTTGGGTGAGCTGGCACGGCCTGCGGCGAAGGCAGCAGGGACGAGTACGGTGAGGGCGACGATGGCGAGGCGCATGAGAGTCTCCTGGATCGATCACCTCAATCGATAAGCACCCCGGTCGCGATGGGGGAGCCTGCGGGCGAACGCCGGCAGCTCGGAGAATTGGAAGATGTTGCGTCGTGCGCGGCCGTGTCCGGCTGCGCGGTGCCTGAGATTCACTTCGGGACGCTCGACCGGCGCGCGCGCCCGAAACGAGAGGCAGCCCGGTTGGAAAGCAGGACCTAGATCTCAGGGCGAAGCCGCCCGACCCGAGATGCGAGCCGCGTGACCAGACCGACTCGAGCTCCGTGCATTGCAGCACACCTCCTCGTCATCTGCGCCGGGCTCGCGGTGAATGCGCGGGCGCGTGCACAAGGCAGCTTCGAAATTCAAATCTACGAATCCGAGCTGGTCGCGCCTGCTCACACGCTGGCCGAGTTGCACAGCAACTTCACCATCGAGGGTTCAACGACCACCTCCGATGGGACCTACCCGACCCGCCACCAGCTGCACGAGACGCTCGAGGTCACCCACGGGTTCGCGGATTGGTTCGAGCTCGGCGCCTATGTCTTCACCAGCACCCAGCCGGGCCTCGGCGTGAACTGGGTGGGAGACCACATTCGGCCCCGGGTGGGCGTTCCCAAGGAATGGGACTGGCCGGTGGGTATCAGCCTCTCTCAAGAGTTCGGGTTCCAGAAGCGCAAGTACTCCGTCGACACCTGGACCTACGAGCTGCACCCGATCATCGACCGGCACCTCGGCGCGCTCTACATGAATCTGAGCCCCATCTTCGAGCTCTCCGTTCATGGCGCGAACGCGGGCCAGGGCTTCTTCTTCGCGCCCAATGCGAAGCTCAGCTTCGACGCGACCCGGGTGGTGACACTGGGTGTGGAGTACTACGGCACCTTGGGGCCGGTGGACGCGATCCTGCCGTGGGCCGACCAGCAGCAGCAGGTGTTTCCCACCGTCGACCTCAACCTCTCGCCCAGGTGGGAGATCAACCTCGGCCTCGGCGTCGGTCTGACGCGCGCCACGGACCCGCTGATCTCGAAGGCGATCGTGGGCTACCTGTTCGATCTCTGAGCCGCGCTCAGATGGGCGGTGCTTGGGTCGAGCTTGGGGCAGTGGGCAAAGCCGAAGCCGTGGTGGCGTCTTGCACGAGCGGCAGGAGCAGCTCGAACGTGGTCGCCACGCCGGGGACACTGTCGAAGTCGAGCGTGCCTCCATGGGCGGCGACGATCCGGCGCGCGGCGGAGAGCCCGAGCCCAACGCCGGGAGCAGCCTCCCGTGTCGACGGCGCGCGGCCGAACGGCTCGAAGACGTACCGGCGCTCATCCGGGTCAATCCCCACGCCATGGTCCGTGACCGTGATGGACGCGAGGTCGCCGCGCTCACGGAGACGCACGTGCACGGTCCCTCCACCGGGCGAGTACTTGATGGCGTTGCTCAGCAGGTTGTTCAAGACCTGCTCGAGCCTCAGTGGATCGCATTGGGCCACCACCGGCTCGCTCGGAACCTCGAGCTCGATTTGGTGCTGAACCGACTGGTTCCGGAAGAGGGCGACGGACTCCCGGATGAGGTCGCGCAGGTCCGTGGGCCGGCGCGCCAGGTCGAGCTCGCCGTGTTCGATGCGCGCGGTATCGAGGAGGTCACCCACCATTCGATCCAGGTGCTCGACCTGACGGCCAACCAGCTTCCATGCGGGATCCCCCCGCTGCGGCGCTCCGTGGCTTCGGCGAGCCCGGTTGTCGGTGACCAGCTTGAGCACGGTCAGGGGATTGCGAAGATCGTGGGCAATCGCCGCCACGAACCTCACCTGGGTCGCGCGCCGGTCCTCGAGGACGTCGGCCATGTGATTGAAGGATTCGCCGATGGAGACCAGCTCGGCGGCGCCGCCTGGTGTCACCCGGACGTTGGGCTCGCCGTGGGAGAACCGGTCCATGGCGTCCTTGAGCGCGGTCACCGGGCGTCCCAGCCCCCACTGCACGGCCGCGAGGAGCGTGGCGATCTCCAGGAGCAGCGCGCCGACCACGACCACGCGCCCCACGTCGGCGAAGGTGGTCAGCCGCGTCGCGCGAGCGCGCGCCAGGCGAATCTGCTCCACGTCGTGGCTCCGAAACGCCGCCACGGATTCCAGTGCGCCGGTGAGCGCCGTGGCCGACCTCGACCCTGCACCGCCGGGTTCGGGCGAGGCGCGGTTGGCCGCGTCCAGGCTCGCCTGCACCCGGGCCCGGAGCTGGGCGACCGCCTTGCGCTCTCCTGGGTCGTCGGCCAGATGCTCGAGCGATGCGACCTGGCGCAACACGCTTCGCCGGGTGTCCTGACGGATCGCCTCGGTGGTGGCGGTCCGATCCGTCCCCTGCACGCTGCTCAGGCGATCGTAGGAGAGGAGGTTGGCCGTCAGCGCCTCGCAGGTGGGGATCACCAGGGCGTCGTTCTCGACCTCGGCGATGGCCTCCTTGGCGACCGACCCTTCGGAGAAGAGCGCGATGGTGGTCAGAATCGACACGATCAGGAGCAGGGCCAGCAGCCCGACCAGGGCACGGAAGCTGGGGCGCACACCCTTCGTCGTGCGAGCGCGAGCCCAGGCAGTCACGGTGCAGCTCCGGTTGAGAGGTCAATCACACTGATGAGTGGTCACGACGGCTCACAACGCACGACCGCCGTCGCAGTACTCCCCGCGCGCTGGGGCGGGGGCTGATTGGGCGCAGCGCGGGGAGGCAATGGGGCTCTCGCCGGGCTCGCACGCAGGTCGCGCAACATTTTCGCTGGCGAGCGCGCACGGCCAGGCCCGAGCCTCGCGCGGGAACGCACGGGCACATGGCACGCAACCTGAATCGCTGGAGGCCCGGCCGCCAATTGCGCGTCGAAGGGAGGACAGCGTGCCCAGCAGTCCCGCCCCAGGCGCCGTGGTGCTCCGAGCCCACCAGCTCAGCAAGACGTACCTGATGGGCGAGGTGGCGGTGCGCGCGCTGCGCGGGGTTGACTTCGAGCTCTACGAGGGGGAGTTCGTGGTCTTCCTCGGCCCTTCCGGGAGCGGCAAGTCCACGCTGCTCAACATCCTGGGCGGGCTCGACGTGCCCAGCTCCGGAGAGGTGTCGTACCGCGACCACGATCTGGCGCACGGCGACGACGCGGCCCTGACCCGGTACCGCCGCGAGCACGTGGGCTTCGTCTTCCAGTTCTACAACCTCATCCCCAGCCTCACCGCCCGCGAGAACGTGGCCCTGGTGACGGACATCGCCGAGCGGCCGATGGAACCGGAGGAGGCGCTGGCGCTCGTCGGGCTCCGCGAGCGCGTGGACCACTTCCCGTCGCAGCTCTCCGGCGGCGAGCAGCAGCGGGTGGCCATCGCCCGGGCCATCGCCAAGCGGCCGGACCTGTTGCTCTGCGACGAGCCCACGGGCGCCCTCGATGCCGCCACAGGCAGGTTGGTGCTGGAGGTTCTGGAGCGCGCCAACCGCGAGCTGGGGAGCACCACCGCGGTCATCACCCACAACGCGCCCATCGCCGCGATGGCGAACCGCGTGGTGCGCCTTGCGGACGGCCGCATCGCCCAGGAGCGCCGCAACGCCGCGCGCACGCCGGCCGCCGAGCTGAGCTGGTGAAGGCCCTCGATCGCAAGCTGCTGCGCGATCTGGTCCACTTGCGCGGGCAAGGGATCGCCACTTCCTTGCTGGTGGGCTGCGGCATCGCCAGCTACCTGGCCTCGGTGTCGACGTACCGGTCGCTCCAGCGCTCGCGCGACGCCTACTACACCCAGGCGCGGTTCGCCGACGTCTTCGCGCACGTCGTCCGGGCGCCAGAGCCGGTGCTGGCTCGCCTGCGCGAGCTGCCCGGCGTGGCCGCCGCCGAGGCCCGGGTCACCGACGTGTTTCGGCTCGAGGTGCCGGGTGCCGTGGCGCCGGCGCGAGCCCAGTTCGTGTCCGTCGAGGACGGCAGCGCGCTCGACGCGTTGCACCTGCGCAAGGGCCGCTTCCCGGAGCGCGACGACGAGGTGCTGGTGAGCGAGCTCTTCGCCCAGGCCAACGGCCTGGAGCCCGGCTCGAGCCTCGAGGCGGTGGTGAAGGGCAAGCGCGTGTCCTTGCGCGTGGTGGGCATCGCCCTCTCGCCGGAGTTCGTGTGGATCATCCCGGCCGGCGGCCTCTGGGCGAACGACAAGCGCTTCGGCGTGGTGTGGGTGCCGCGGCGCGCGCTGGCCCGCAGCATGGGCATGGAGGGCGCCTTCAACGACGTGGTCGTCGCGCTCGCCCCCGGTGCCAACCGCGCCGAAGTCATCGACGCCGTCGACCGGGTGCTCGAGCCTTACGGGAGCTTCGGGGCCGTGGGCCGCGACCGGCAGCCGTCGGGTCGCCTCGTGGACCAGGAGCTCGCCCAGCTCCGGACCACCGCCACCCTGCTCCCCGCGATCTTCATGGGCGTGGCGGTGTTCCTCCTCAATGTCCTGCTCGCGCGAATCATCGGTACGCACCGCGAGCAGATCGCCGCGCTCAAGGCGCTGGGCTACGCCAACCTCCGCATCGGGCTGCACTACGTGGAGCTGGCCCTGGTGCTGGTGGCAGCGGGCGCTGCGGTGGGGCTCGGCCTCGGCGCATGGACGGGGGCGCGATTCATCCAGCTCTACGCGCAGTACTTCCGGTTCCCCGTTCTTGCCTATCGGCTCGACGCGGACGTGGTGCTGGAGGCGCTGGCGATCGCGGCGGCATCGGGCCTGCTGGGCGCCGCGCGGGGCGTGCTGCGCGCCACCCGCCTGGCGCCCGCGGAGGCCATGCGGCCGGAATCGCCCGCGGTGTACCGACGCTCGGCGGTGGAGCGCGCTGGCCTGGATCGCCTGTTGCCCACCTCGGCGCGGATGGTGCTGCGCACCCTCGAGCGCCATCCCATCCGCGCGGCCCTCTCGGCGCTCGCCATCGGTCTGGCCACCGCCATCCTGGTGGTCGGCCGCATGACCTTCGACTCGGTGGACTGGATGCTGGCGATCCAGTTCGAACGCATCCAGCGCGAGGATGTGGCCGTGCGGTTCGAGGGGCCGCTCGCGGATCGGGCCCGGCTGGAGCTGGAGAACCTCCCCGGCGTTCGGGCCGCGGAGCCGGAGCGGGTCGTCCCGGTGCGCATCCGCGCGGGCCACCACGCGCGCGAGACCGCGCTCGTGGGCGTGCCCGAAGGCGGCACGCTGAGGCAGCTCCTCGGCCCGGACCAACGCCCGCTGGTGCTGCCGGAGTCGGGCGTGGCGCTCTCGCGGGTGCTCGCCGAGCTCCTCCAGGTCCGGCCCGGCGACGGTGTGGAGCTGGAGGAGCTGGAGGGCGCGCGGCGGCGCTTCCAGGCGCCGGTGACCGGCGTGGTCGATGATCAGCTCGGGACCGCGGTGTACGCCCGGATGGGCGAGGTGGCGCGGCTGCTGCGCCAGCCGCGGCTCGACTCCGGTGCGCTGCTCGCCGTCGACGGGGAGCGAATCGGCGAGGTCGTGCAGCGCCTCGAGCGCTATCCGCGGGTGGTGGACGTGGAGCGCAAGGACCTCGCCGACGAGCAGGTGCGCCGCCAGACGACGGATCTCTTCGTCACCTATCAGCTCGTCCTCTCAGCCTTCGCCGCGGTGATCGCGGCGGGCGTGGTCTTCAACAACGCCCGCATCGCGCTCGCGGTCCGAAGCCGGGACCTGGCCACGCTGCGCATTCTGGGCTTCACCCGCGGTGAGGTGGCGGCCGTGCTCGTCGGCGAGCAGGCCATTCAGCTCCTGATCGGGGTGCCGCTGGGCCTTCCGCTGGGGCGGCTCATCGGCGCGCTGCTGTTCGCGCACATGGACCGCGAGCTCTACCGCTTCCAGGTGGTGGTTACCCCGGAGACGCTCGCGCTCTCCGCGCTCACGGTGGTCGGCGTGGGCGCCGCCAGCGCGCTGCTGGTGCGCCGGCAAGCGGATCGGATGGACCTCGTGGCCGTGCTCAAGGCCCGGGACTGAGGTGGCGCCATGCTTTTCAAGCCCCTCCACCTCGCTGGCGCCGCGCTGATCGGAGCGGTGCTCGCGCTGCTCTTCTACGCGTTCTCACCGCGGCCAGTCCCCGTGGAGGTGGGCAAGGTGACGCGCGGGCCGCTCCACGTGAGCGTGGAGGATGAGGGCAAGACGCGCATTCGCGAGCGCTACGTCGTGTCGGCTCCCATCGCCGGGACGATGGCGCGCATCGAGCTCGAGCCGGGCGCCCCCGTGGAGCCCGGGACGGTCTTGGCTCGCTTCCTCGCTCCACCCAGCCCTTTCCTCGACCCACAAGCCCGAACCGCGGCGGAGGCCCGGCTCCACGCGGCGGAGGCCGCGGAGCGCCAGGCGCGCGCCAGCGCTGCTCGCGCCCAGGAGGGACTTGCGCTGGCCGACAAGGAGCTGGCCCGCACCCGCCAGCTCGCCCAGGAGAACGCGATCCCGCGGCAGAAGCTCGACCAGGCCCAGTCTCTCTTGAAGGTCCGGCAGAGCGAGCTCGACATGGCCGAGTTCGCGCAGGACGTAGCGGTGCACGAGGCCGAGTCGGCGCGGGCGGCCCTGGCGGGGCCTGGCGCCGGGATGTCGGGCGGGCAGGGGACGCTCGATGTCACCTCGCCGGTGCACGGCGTGGTCCTGCGGGTGCTTCGGGAGAGCAGCGGGGCCGTGGGGGTGGGGACGCCGCTGCTCGAGCTGGGCAACCCGCTCGAGGCGGAGGTGGTGGTGGACCTGCTCACCCAGGACGCCATGCAGGTTCAACCAGGGATGCCGGTCGCGTTGTCCGACTGGGGCAGCGGTGCGCCGCTCGCGGGCCACGTGCGGCGGGTGGACCCTGCGGCATTCACCGAGACGTCGCCGTTGGGCGTGGCCGAGCAGCGGGTGAACGTCATCGTCGATTTTGACGCGCCTGCCACGGCTCGACCCGCACTCGGCGACGGCTTCACCGTTCAGGCACGGATCGTGACCTGGGCGGAGCCGAGCGCGCTCCAGGTTCCGGCGAGCGCGATCTTCCGGACGGGTCAGGGATGGAGTGCCTTCGTGGTGGAGCGCGGCCACGCGCGGCAGCGCGCCGTCGAGGTGGGTCACCGCAACCCGCTCGCGGTCCAGGTGATGGCCGGCTTGATGGAAGGCGACGCGGTGGTGCTGCATCCGGCCGAGTCGGTGAGGGATGGCGCTGCCGTCGAGGCGCGGTGAAGGTGTGGGACCCCGGCACCGGTTCGTTGAGGTGCCGTGCGATCGGTGGGCGCCGGAGAGCCTTTGACCGTGCTCGGAAATGGGCGGCACTGACCAGCGCGACCATGAACGCGCGTCCCACGAGGCCTTCCGAGCAAGAACGCGAAGTGAGGACCCAGGACTGCTGTTTGGAGGCAGCCTTGCGCTCGCCTCGAGCTGGCGATCCCGATGCGCTACGGACAGGTCGCCGCGGAGGACATGTTGCGCTGCTGCGGGCGCTCGCGCTCGGATCCGCGTTCACGTGCACCGGGGCGTCGCCGGGCGCGATCGCGAAGCAGACAGCCCCTGCGTCGATCAGAAGGCTGCTTGGGGGATGGCAGGGCGCGCACCCGGCGCGTGCTACGCTCGCCGGCGTCGACGCCTCCCCATGCCCCAGCCCTCCCTCGACACCGATCCGCTCATCGGCCAGGTCATCGGCGAGTCGTACCGCGTGGTCCGGGCGCTCGCCTCCGGCGGCATGGGGCGGGTGTACGAGGCCGAGCATGTGCGGCTGTCGGCTCGCCGGGTGGCCATCAAGGTCGTCCGGGGCGAGCTCTCCGGCGATACCACCGCGCTCGAGCGCTTTCGCCGCGAGGCCGACGTGGCCAGCGCGCTGGGCAACCCGCACATCGTGCAGGTGCTGGATTGGAACGTGCTCCCCGACGGCGCGCCGTTCATGGTCATGGAGTTCCTGGAGGGGGAGGACCTCGCCAGCCGCGTCGCCCGGGTGGGACGGATGCAGATCCCGCAGGTGCGCGCCATCCTTGCGCAGGCAGCCTCCGGGCTCGAGGCCGCCCACGCGCGCGGGGTCATTCACCGGGACATCAAGCCCGAGAACATCTTCCTGGTTCACAGCGGAGGCGAGTCCGACTTCGTGAAGCTCCTCGACTTCGGGCTCTCGCTGGTGCGTGGTGGGAGCAAGCGGCTCACCGGCCAGCTCGCTGTGCTGGGCACGCCCTGGTACATGAGTCCAGAGCAGGCCCGGGCCGTCCGCGACCTCGACGCGCGCACCGACGTGTACTCGCTCGCGGTGGTGCTCTACCAATTGCTCACCGGCAGCGTGCCCTTCGACGCCGAGAACGCGATGGGGGTGCTCACGCGAATCGTCACCGAGGCGCCGACGCCGATGCGCTCGCTGGCTCCCGGCATCCCCGAGGCGCTCGACGCGGCTGTCCTGCGCGCGATGGAGAAGGATCCTGCAAAGCGTCCGGCGACGGTGCGTGAGCTCCTCGCCCAGTTCGACCTCGCCACCGCCTGGACGAACCAGCCGAGCGTCGCCCCGGGCGCCGACGACCAAACCGTGAGTCGCTCCGGCCCCGTCTCGGCACCGAACATGGTGCTGGAAGACACCGTGAAGCGTGCTTCGCTCGAGCCGATCGCGCAGAGCGCGACCACGCCGAGTCGCCGCGCGCTCGAGGTGCCCGAGGCCGAGCCGGCCATGGATCGCGCCGCCACCGAGATCGGTCCTGCGCCGCAGCGGGCGATGTCCGGGGAGGCCGGACGCAAGCGGGGGCGGGTGGCGAGCGTCACGCGTCAGGAGGAGGAGCTTCCGGAGCCGCAGCCCAGCGTGCGAACCGAGGCCGCGCGCCCTGCGCTCGAGGTACCGGACGCTTCTTCCGCGCGTGGCGGACCCGGAGCTGTGCGCGCAGGGATCGCCCTCGTCGTTCTCGTGATCGCGGCGGGGGGGACCTGGCTCCACTTCCGTGGCGGCGAGACGCCGGAGCCGGCCGTCGAGGTGAAGAACGCCCAACCTGTCGCCCAGCCCGCTGTCGAGCCCGTCGCCAAGCCCACTGCCAAGCCCGTCCCTGAGCCCGCAGCGCAGGTGACGCTCCGTCTCGCGCCCACACCGTTGGACGCAGCGATCGTCGTGGACGGAAAGGCGCAACCGGGTCGCGAGCTCGCGGTCGCGCCGGGAGTGCGGGTCCACGTGCGCGCCACCGCTGCCGGTTACCTCCCGCTCAACCTCGACCTCACCGCCGCCCAGGACCAGACCGTTCCGCTCGTCCTCACGCGCGTGGTGGCCGCTGTTCCGCGGCCGGAGGTGCAGCGGCCGCGAGAGAAGGCGTCGCACCCGAAGACCCAGAAGGGGCCGGGGATGGTCAAGGGTGACGACCTCTTCAAGTGACGCATGCCCGAGTCGCCTTGTGAGGCACGGGGTCGATGGCGGAAGATCCTCGAGCTGGCCAATCGCATGGGGAGCTTCACCTTGGTCCGCCGCATCGCGCTGTCCATCCTCGCAGCCTTGGCGCTTGGGCCGGCGCCGGCAGCCGCCGAGCCTGCGCCCGATCCGCAGGTCCAGGCCAAGGTCATCCGCCTCGTCGACTCGGGCTCCACGGCGTTCGAGGTGGGGAACTACGCGCTCGCGGTTCGCGACTTCCACGAGGCGTACGCGCTCTTCCCCAGTCCGAAGATTCTCTTCAACGTGGCGCGGGCGGAGCTTGCGCTGGGTCACTCGGCCGAGGCAGCGGAGGCCTTCGACGAGTTCGTGCGGCGCGAGGCCAACGACGGCAGCCTCGACGAGGCCAAGGTCTCCTTCGCGCGCAACTCGCTCGCGGAGCTTCTGAGCAAGGGCAAGGTGGTCCGCGTGGACGTCGAGGTGGAGCCCAACCGGGCCACCCTCACCGTCGACGCGCGGAGCGTGCGCACGCGGTTCTACCTGGCCAGGACGGCGCTCGACGCCAAGCACCTCCTGGAGGGCTCTGCCGAGGGCTGGACCCGTGCGCACCTGGAGTTCACCCTCCGCGACGTCCTGGAACGGCCCGCGCCGCTGCGGCTGGTGCTCACCGAGGCCACCGACGCCAACCTGGCCAACGCCGCGCGCGCAAAGGCCGCGACGACCGAGACCAAGCCTGCGTCCGAGTCCCACGCTGCGAAAGAAGCCCCGGAGCCGAACGTGGAGGCCAGCCCGCCCTCGTCGTCCGGACGCGTCCCGGCGTACGTGACGTTCGGCGTCGCCGGTGCCCTGGCGGTGGGCGCGGCGGGCACCGGGACATGGGTCCTCTCGCAGTCGAGGAGCCTGCAGGGTTGCGCGGGGGCTTCGATTGCTTCGTGCGCCAATGCGGGCAATGCCTCCGCGGTCTCGCTCCGCACCAAGGCTCGGGTCGCCGACGTGCTGTGGATTGGCGCAGCCGCAGCGGCCGCGACGGGCGGTGTGCTCTTCTATCTCGCTCCGGCAGGCGACGGCTCCGGTGGCGAGATCGGCATCTCAGGTCGTTTCTGAACCAGGAGGATCGCAGTGCTGAGGTGGCGAATCGGATCACGCGTCCTCATCGCGGCGGCGCTGTTTGGCGCCACGGGATGCGAGTACATCGCCAGCACGCCCGGCTCGCCCACCTCCAGCGGCGCGACCGCGGGGAGCACCAGCGCAGCCCAGGGCTCTGGGACCTCGGGCGCGAGCGGCACCACGGAGGGCAACGGGAGCGGGAGCTCCACGGGCTCGCACACCTCGAGCAGCTCGGGTTCACAGGCGGCGAGCTCCTCGAGCACCAGCGGAACGGCCTCGACGGGGACCACAGGATCGGGGAGCACCACCACCAGCTCGACCAGCACCGGGGCCACGAGCGGCTCGATCAGCGTCGGGGCCACGAGCGGCTCGAGCACCGGCGTCGCCGCGACCACGACGAGCACGGGCAGCGTCACCTCGGGCACCTCGACCACCGGCAGCAGCGCCAGCACCGCGGGAAGCTCCGGCTCGAGCGGATCGACGGGAGCGAGCGGCTCCACGGGTGGGGCCTGCCCGCCCGGCAAGAACTTCGTTGTCGACGTCATCCCCACGCCGCTCGGGGACACGGTGCTTGTCTCCGGCAACGGATCGACGGGATTGAATTTCGGCCAGCTCACCGTCGCCAACGTGAGCGCAGGGCTCGGACCGCAGGGCTCGGCGGGCCTCTTCTCCTTCACCCTGTCGCCGAACGCGGTTACGGCGTTTAGCACCGGCAACATCCTGAGCGTGGAGCTCGTGGTGACGCGCGCGCTTCAGGACGCGCAGAACTGCGGCGGGGGCGGCTGTCCGGCCTCGGCGGGGACGCTCACCGCCAACGCCTTGCGGACGGACTGGACGGAAGGCAACGGCAACGCCGGCAGCGGCGCCACCTGGGACACGGTCGACGGACACACTCCCTGGAACGGGTCTGGCGCAACCGGAGCGGGTGACATCGCCACGCCCGGCATCGTCGTCATCGTGGACGCCACGCAGCCTCAGGTTAGCTTCACGCTCGATGGCTCGGACTTCTCGGGCCTGATGGGCTTCACCACCGTCGCGGTGCGCGTGGGAGCGTCGAATGGCGCCACGTTCACCATCGCGACGAAGGAGAGCTCGGTGTACGCCGCGCCGCTGCTGCAGCTCACGTACTGTCAGTAGGCGCGTGCGTTGCATCGTGATGCTCAACCACGGCGCCGCTGAGGCGAGCGGGCTCAGGGGGCGCCGCAGCTCATCCAGGAGTCGATGCGGTTGATGTCGGCGCTGCTCACTCCGCCACCGGGTGGCATGGAGCTGGAGTCGATGCGCGAGCGGATGGCGCTGGCCTGGCTGGTCACGGACGACTTCGAAGAAGCGAAGCCGTGGCATCCGCCGCAGTTGGTCGCGAAGAAGCCCTGCGCGTAGTTGTTCCAGGTGTCGGCGCCGCAGTTCGAGCCGCCGTCCCCGAGGCCGACTCCGCCCGTGTTGCCCGAGCCGGTGGGGCCAATCCCATCGCCGCAGCCGGACAAGAAGAGCAGAGCGGCGACGAGCAGGCCGATGATGCAGAGCAATCCCACGACGGCCGCGTCGCGGCCGCGTCGTTCATGGTGCGCGGTCACGTTGTCCTCGACCCATGCGACCGCTCGGACCCGGTCGCCGGGCCGCATGGCGCGGCCCACTTGATGAAAACGAAGGGCCCTCGCTGCGGATGCGCTCGCCGGCTGACCCGGCTTCCCGTTCTTCCTCTGGAGCGGCAGAGGGCCCGTTCGCCCGGCCGCAACCGGAGGCTCCTATGACCAACCCAGACCTCCGAGCTCCACCTTCCCGAGTGGGTGCCTTGGTGCAACAAGCACAAGCAATCATTCAATTACAAAGAATAGGACGGCGCCGGTGAACGATTGGAGGTGGCTTCAGTCTTCCGAATGTCGTTCACGGAGGCTGAAGTGCTTCGGCCGATCTGCATCGCGCTCGTGCTCACCGCACCATCTCTCGAAGCTCACGCAGCGCCGATCCAGGTGGCGCCCGGCACCCCAATCGTCTCGGTCGCCGACGCGGAGGGCACCCCACGTCCTGGCTATCGGGTCGCGGGCACGCTCGCACTCGAGGTGACGGGTCCCACCACGCTCGACATCGCCTGCTACGTCAAGGCGCCGCTCTCGTTCAAGCTGACGAGCCAGCTCGGCGGCGCGAAGGCCGAGTCGCATCGCGTCAGCGCAGTTCCCATCAAGGTGAAGGTGCCCAAGCACCTGGGCGCGGTCGCTCGGCTCACCCTGCCGGTTCCCGCAGGGCCGCAGCACCTGACCCTCAGCGCCCCGGGCTGCGTGCTCACCGTCGAGGCGGAGCGCGAGCGCGTCACCAGCATCGAGCGGACCACCACCACCACGACCTACGTCCTGGGCCAGGAGAGCGGTACCGTGCCCGCGCCACCGCCCAGCCGCGCGCCGGCAGCGGCGCTGCCCCCGGCTGTGCCCGCGCCCGCCGCCTCCCCCACGCCACTCGTGGCCGTCGTGCCCGAGGCGCCCCGGCCTGCGCCCGCGCCGCCTCCAGCTCCGACACCGGCGCCCATCGTGATCGCCCAGCCCGCGAAGCCCGAGGCTTCCGAGGCCGCGCCCGCGCGGGTGCAGCGCATCCGGACCTCGGTGCGCCTGGGCACGATCGTCCCTCGGACGGAGCTCGGCACTGGCTTCGCCGTCGCGGGCGACGTGGCATATGCGCTCCCCGTCGCGGACAATCGGGTGAGCGTCGGCCTCGGGGTGGGCTACGCCATGAGTCCGTACCAGGGACCGAAGATCATCCCCGGACGCGGCTACGATCCGGCCTTCACGCAGAACACCACCCTGGTGCCGGTGAGCCTCGAGGGGCGCTTCACCCAGCGGATCGGCGCGAGCGGGCTCGCGCTCTACGGCGGCCTCGGGGTGGAGTTGCTCTTTGTGAGTGCCTCCTTCCAGAACTTCAGCGCCACGAGCTCGGCCAGCGACACCACCTTCGGGATCGTGTTCGAAGGCGGTCTCGAGTACCCGCTCGGCCCGGGCGCAGTGGTCGCTGACCTTCGCTACTCGGAAGCGCGCGCGGATCTCGGGCCCCTGGGCAACACCGGCCAGGACCAGCTCGGCGGCGCGCTCCTCACCGCGGGCTACGCACTTCGCTTCTAACCGAATCGCTCGGCCGACCGATTCTCATCCGGAGAGTCTTCATGAAGAGGCTGTTGTGGGTCGTCGTGTGCGCGGCGTTCGTCGCTTGCGCCAAGAAGGACAAGAGTCCGCCGCCGGCGCCCATCCTGGAGCCGCTGCCTTCGAGCACCGAGCTCGCCACGCTGCACCTGCGCGGCACGGCGCAGTACGGGGCCACCATCGCCATCACGCGTACGCCCGCCTTCGGCAGCGACGCGCCGCCCTCGCTCACCGCGGATCCGTACACCGCTCACTTCGAGACCGACCTTCCGCTCGCGGTGGGTGAGAACACCTTCAGCATCACGGCCTCGAACGTGAACGGCCCCGGTGCGGCGGCGACGCTCACCATCACCCGCGCGCCCGCGAAGCCGGCGAGCCTGCAGCTCTCGCTCGACACCACCATCGTGCGCGCCGACAACGGCACGCTCATCGCCCGGGCGCGCATTGGCAACCCGGAGGCCATCCCGCTCGACGGCTTCGAGATCGACTTCACCGCCACCCCGGGCGGCGCCGGTGCGGCGGACGGCGGCGCGGCGAGCGTCACCGCGACCGCGAAGACCGACGCCACGGGCCTCGCGATGGCCACGCTCACCGGGCTGAACGTCGCCGGCGACTGGTCGCTCAAGGCGGCGTCCAAGGACAACGCCGGGGCCAGCGACTCGGCCATGTTCGTGGTCACCGGCGGCGCGCCGGCGAGCATCGCCCTGGCGCTCGCGGCGCTGCCTGACGGCGGCGCGGGCAACCCCGAGCTGACCGTCATCGCGGGCACCGACGTCCAGGCCACCATCGTGGTGCGCGACCAGCCGCAGAACGTGCTCAGCGTGCCGTTCACCCTCTACACCGACGCGCCCGGCGCGATCATCGAGGGCTCTCGCATCATCCACCTCGACAAGGCGAGCGCGCAGCCCTACCACGTGGTGGCCAGCATCCCCGCCACGGCGGCGACCGGCAGCCAGGTGCTCACCGCCGAGGGCTTGCTCACCGTTCAGCCCGGTGGGCCGGCGACGATCGTCATCACCCTGCCCAAGACCACGGTTGCCTCGGGCGAGGCGATCATCCCGACGGTCGTGGAGCAGGACGCGGTGGGCAACGTGGTCGCCAACGCCACGCCGAGCCTGCAGTGGAGCCCCGCGGCAGCGAGCTTCGATGCCACGTCCGGCGCGTACACCTTCGGCGCCGCCGGCAGCTACACCCTGACCGCGACCGACGTGGCGAACGCCTCGCTCACCGCGACCGCCACCCTCACCGTGGTGCACGGCCCGCCCGCGACGCTCAACCTGAGCCTCGGCGCGAGCAGCGTGGCCGCGGTGGGGACGGTGAGCTACACGGTGAACGTCCTCGACGCGGCGGGGAACGTGCTCCCGCCCAACGACGCCCTGGTGAGCGTGGTGACCGACGCGCCCGGCGCGGTGGTCGCCGCCGGCCAGATCGCCAACCTCTCCAAGGCCGGCAGCTTCACGGTCTTCGCGCAGGTCACCGGCACCAACATCGCCGACAGCAAGCCCCTCACCGTCACCGCGGGGCCGACCACCACCGTGCACCTGAGCTTGAGCGCCCTCACCGCGGCGGTGAACTACCCGGTGCCGTACAGCGTCACCGTGCTCGACGCGAGCGGCAACCCCACCAGCGTGAACGTGAGCGTCACCAGCAGCGCGCCGGCGGGCACCACCACCCTGGACGTGGCGAACCAGACCATCGCCGAGTCGCAGCCGGGCACGTTCACCATCACCGCGCAGGCGATCGACGGCAGTGGCAACCCCATCGCCGGCGCGACCGACCGGCAGACCATCACCATCGCCATCCCCGCGGACCTGAGCCCGCCCACCCATGTGGCCGTGGACGCGCCCACGGGCGGCTCCATCTTCGCGCCGGGCTCCACCCTGACCGTGCAGGTGCAGGCGCAGGACGACGTGGCCCTCGAGTCCATCCGCTTCGAGGCGCGCTCCGCCAGCGGCACCACCCTCTGCAGCGATGTGGCCCTGCAGCCCGCGGGCACCACCTGCGTCGGCGTGGCCGGCGTGACGGGCTGCGCCGCGGTCGCCACCTTCAGCTGCCGCATCTCGGGCAACGCCCCGACCGGCGCGGCGAGCATCATCGGCGAGGCCACGGACACCAGCGGCAACACCACGCTCTCCGCGCCGGTGTCGGTGCAGATCGATCTCGCGGCGCTGTTGGTGGTGGGCTCGAACATCAGCGCCACCACCCTCGCCTCGGGCGGCCTGCTCGACAGGCCCACGGGCATCGTGGGCGACGCCGCGGGCAACCTCTACGTGACCAACAGCGGCGGCTCGTCGAACGTGATCGAGATCGCCAGCAACGGGGTGATGTCCGCCCTCACCGGCGCCCTGGTGACGCGTCCGTTCGATCTCACCCTCGATCGCGCGAGCAGCACCCTCTTCGTGACGCTCGACAACACCGGCCGGATCATGAAGCTGCCCCTCGGCGGCGCCACGTCGAACCTGGTGAACAACGGCTGCTCGGGCTTCGAGGGCATCTTCTACGACCCGACCATCCTCGCGAACACGCTGCTCTCCGCGGACCAGGGCAACGGGTCCATCGCCTTCTGGTCGTCGACGAGCCCGAGCACCAACTGCCCCACGGGTGCCTCGGCCGACTCCTGGAACGGCCGCCTCAACACGCCGTACGGCATCACCGATCGCACCAGCGCGGTGGCGGGCGACGTGGAGGTGTTCGCAGGCGACGACAACAACAACCGCATCTTCCGCAGGCTCCTCAACGCCTCGACCACCAACTGGACGGCGACCACCTACTCCAACGGCTCCACCGTGGATGACGTCACGGGCACGAACGCCGGCGGCGGCTGCAATGGGCCAGGTGGCAACTTCCCGGCGTGCCAGCCGCGGTTCCTGAAGCTCTCGCCGACCGGAAAGCTCTACGCGTCGAACTGGGGCGGAGACGGCATCACCAGCTACACGCTTCCCGCGACGGCCACGCAGAGCTGCCCGTCCAGCGGCTGCGTGGATCCCTCGCTGGTCGTCTCCAACTTGCAGCAGCCCGCGGGCATCTACTTCCTGGACGCCACCCACATGGTGGTGGTCGATCGCGGCGCAAATGCGGTGTTCCTGCTCGCCAAGACGAGCGGCACGTTCTGATCGCCGGTTGCGCGTGTGGAGCGGCCGGGATGGGCTCCGGCCGCTTCAGGCAGCCGCAAGCAGGTCATGCAGACGAGGATCTCGCCCAGGTTGCCGCACCACTTGCGCTGCTCATCGAGCGCAGTGTTGAGCTGCGTCTCCGAGATGAGCCTCGCGGCCAGCAGCAGTTCGCCCAGCTTCATCCATCAGGCGTACGGCAACACCCGCGTCGGTCACTTGCGCTCGGGTGTCGAGAAGGAGCATCCACCGCAACTCGTGCACGCCGGTCGGCTAGGCGAGCAACCCCAGGGCAAGGAGCGCCCCGAGAAGGCGGATATCCTGCTCGCTTCGCGCAGGGAGATCCGTCGCCGCGAGCCCGCCGGCCCCGGTGCCGAGCTGCCGGACCAACCGAAGCTCGGCGGGACTTAACCGGAGCGCCTCGAGCTGTGCGGCCGTTGCGCGAAGCTTGACCGACTTCGCGAGCATCGCGTGCACAAACTCCGTGACGGCTTCCAGAGGAACGCCCCCGCGGAACGCGCCCAGCGAGGTCTCGGCGATCGAGAACCGCACCGTGTGTTCGGTCAAGGTAGTACCGGCTTCCATGGCCGTTGCGGCGCCGGGAGTCGAGAGCGCTCGGACGAAGACCACCCTCGCCTGGTCGTCCAGGGCGGCAGCAAGGTCCGCTGCGGTGATCAGCTCCTCGAGAATGAGGAGCTCACCCAACCTGAGATGGGAGGCCTTGGCCAAAGCGCCGATGGGACCAACGAGGTCAGCGTCGAGCCTGCCTTGCGCGGCCAGCAGATCGCCGAGTCGGTCCTCCGTGAGCTCGGAGCGAGTACCCACGAGGTAGCCCGACCTGACCCACAGCTCGCGCTTCGCTCCCGGAACTCCAACCTCGAGCACCTGTGCGAGCCCTGTGAGGTGGGCTTCGGCGAGACACGCGAGCACATCGCGATTCAAGGGCGCTGTGGGCAATTTGGAGGCTCCCCTCTCAGCGCACTCAATCGCCCGAGCAGGCGGTCGCCTCGCCCTCCCGTAGCAACGGTCGCCTACAGGATCGGATGCCCGGCGCGCTCGAGCCAGCGAGCGAGGGCACCCGGCGCAAGCCCCGCACCGACTACTTGGGGTTGCACACGTCGCTGGAGCAAACGCCGCCGCCGATGCCGGCGCACTCCTCATCCTTCGTACACGCTTGGGTGCAGCGGCCGGTCATCGGGCCCTGGGTGGGACAGATCATCGAGCTGGTGCAGTCGGAGGCCTGGCCACAGCTCCCGCCGTAACCCGACGCTCCGCCGCACGAGCTCAAACAGAAGAGGCCCAGCACCAGCGAGATTGCGCGAATCGGCACGTCCGTCTCCGAGGTGATCCGGCCGGGTGTTGACGTCGGTCTCTTGTGAAGACCTTCGTGCGCGCCAAAGGTTCACGCGGTGTCGCGCGTGCGTCCGCCGTGGTCACGGATTGGGCGCCGGCGTCGCGCGCCGCGTCACCGGACATCCTTGCCGGTACATCAGCGCCACGCGGCTCTCCACGTGCTGACGAAGCACCTGGAGCTGCGAGGGATCCTGCGGCGTGAGGATCACCCGGGCCCCGCCATCGATGTCCTCGACGGATGCCTTCGCCGAGTTCATCGGCGGCACCTCGCCGCCGCTCACGCCGTGTCCGGGCGCGTTGGAGCGGGAGGCGACCGCCGTTCCGCCGAGGTCGTGGAGCGCGTTGTGACGCTCGGCCACGGCAGCGACGCGGCGGCGCAGCTCCGCGACGCCGCCCTTGTGGGTCGTGAAGTCGAGCGCCGCGCCGCCCTCCACCTTGCTCGTCACCACCCTCGTGCCCGGGACCGCGAAGGGGCAGATGCCGCCCGTCGTCTCGGCCGTGATGGACGCGGCTCCGGACCGGGGTGGGCCCGACGCTGCGAAGGCGCTGAGCCACGCGCTGCTGCCCAGCACCACCATTCCCACGAACGCGCGGATCTTCATCGAGCAGCTCCCGAAGGCCGATCGGGCCCGTGCTGACGCCACCAGCCACCCAGTGGATATGCATGCGCGGTGAACCGTCGAACCCCCGGATGAGCCTCGAGCGCCGGTGTCCCGAGCTGCCAGGCAGCCGGCGGGCCGTACCCCCGGGCGCGCTCGGGACACCCGGGGTCAAGAGCTCCGGAGGGCACGTGACGCTCGTGAGCGCGGTGGCAGCGGGCGTTCGCGCTGATGGAGCAGGCGCTGGAGCGAGAGCCGAGGCCCTCGGCGGGATGGACCACGATGAGCGGGTTCAAGAGTGTGTCGAATGACCATGAAAATGAAGTCAGCGGTCGCCGAACGGTCGTCGCGGCGCGTGAGCCCTCATGCGCTCTGCTGATACCGTTCACGGACATGCCTGTGGGAAACCTGGGCCCCTACACGCTGCTGAGGAAGCTCGCCACGGGCGGAATGGCCGAGGTGTTCCTCGCGCGCGACGGCCGCGACGCGAGCGGCCGCAACGTGGTGGTCAAGCGCATCCTGCCCGGGCTTGGTGAGGACCCGGAGTTCGTCGAGCTGTTCCTGAACGAGGCGCGCGTCACGGCGCAGCTCCACCACCCGAACATCGCCGGCGTCAGCGATCTGGGCCGCGTCGATGGCGCGCTCTACATCTGCATGGAGCTGGTGGAAGGCCCCAACCTCCGCGACATCCTGCGGGTGTTCAATCGCTCGCGCGTGGCGCTTGGCGAGGCGCAGGCGGTGCGCATCATCGCGGATGCGTGCAAGGCGCTGGGTTACGCCCACGACGCCCGCGGCCTGGATGGAGCGCCGCTCAACGTGGTGCACCGCGACGTCTCGCTGGACAACATCCTCCTCTCGCGCCACGGCGAGGTGAAGGTGGTGGACTTCGGGATCGCCAAGGCCGCGAGCGCCTCGCACATCACGCGCAGCGGCATGGTGCGCGGCAAGATCTCCTACGTCGCCCCGGAGCGGCTGGCGGGCCAGCCGGCCGACCGACGCGCCGACGTGTTCGCCCTCGGCGTCTGCCTCTTCGAGTTGCTCACCGGCGTGAGCCCGTTCGCGGCGACCAGCGAGATCGCGATGATGCAGGCGATCATCAGCAGCGCGCCCGCGTCGCTGCACCGCGTGCGTCCCACGGCGAGCCCCGAGCTGTCGCGCATCATCGGTCGCGCGCTCGAGAAGGATCCGCAGCGGCGCTATCCCGCCTGCGCGGTGATGCAAGAGGAGCTGGAGGCGCTCCTGGTTCGGACGCCGGTGGCTCCCGAGTCGCTCGCGTCGATCGTGACGGAGGCGCAGCGCCTGGAGCTGCAGGGCCCGGTGGAGTCGGCGCCGAAGCCCGCGCGCCCGGCTGTGCCGGTCGAGGTCGAGCTGCCCACCTCGCCCGAGCTCCCAGCCTCGGGGCCCGATCTCGACCAGACCGAGGCGGAGATCGATTTCGCTCAGCTCTCGAAGGACGCGGGCGAGGACCTCGACATCGACATCTCGGTGGAGTCGGGCCTGACCCACGCCTTGCCCCGGGTGCGGCAGATCCTCTCGCAGGTGTCGGACCGCGAGCTCGCCGCGCACCTCGACGTGGTCTTCGGCGCCGCCGACCTGTGCATCGCGAGCGTGCGCAGCATCGACCTCACCCGCTACGAGGTGGAGCAGGAGACCGCCCAGGATCTGGGCATGTGGGAGGAGCTCGCGCCCGCGGTGGCAAAGTTGATCGCCGCCATGAACGGGCTGCTCGCGGAGGTGACCATTCACCTGCCTCCACCTCCGCCCGGCGCATCCCCGTCGCCGCCGGCGGTGGCCGCCATCCACCGGCACACCGCCTCCTTGCGCGAGGAGCTCGCGGCCTTCAACCGCGGGCTGCGGCGTTCGGAGATCGTGGCCTCGCGGTGGAACCTGCTCACGTACCTGCAGGAGGGGCAGCTCAAGTTCCTGGTGGCCCTGAGCGAGCTGGTCTTCGAGGGCGTGCGCAGCTTCCGCGAGGTGAAGCGCGCCGAGGTGGTGCCGCACTACCAGGCCACCATCGAGGAGAGCCTGGCCGTGCGCCGGGCGATGATCGACCTCACCCGGGTGATCTCCCAGCACGCCGCCGGGCTGGCCAAGGCCGCGGCCGCCGAGGTGCCCGCGCGCCTCCAGGCCCTGGAGCGCGACCTGCGCGCCTTCGCCAAGACGGCCACCTACGCCTGTCTCTGGGCCCGCGACAAGCAGGCCATCCTCCGCACGCGCGCCCGACTGACGCAGCTCGCGTCGAGGCGGGAGGACCTGGCCCTGGCGCGGAAGGAAGTGGCCACGTTCGCCGGCTTCGTGAAGCAGCTCGGCGCGGTCAACGGGGCGTTCCTGGAGAGCCACGATCGCGAGCTGGCCGCCGAGCTGCTCGCCGAGCTGGAGAAGGCCGCCGAGATGCGGGCGCCCGAGCGCGTGCGCGGCGTGATCGGGCAGGTGCACGCCGCGGCGTGGAAGATGTACGGCCGCGACGTCGAGCTGGACCGGCACCTGCGACAGAGCATGAAGCGGGGCGACAAGCCGTCCTCGGCCGCGGAGCTGAACGCCGACCTGGCCACGCTGCGCGAGCTCATGGTTCGGATCCAGAGCGCCTGATCAGTTCGCCCGCGTCACGCACATCATCAACGGCAAGGGCACGGCTTCCGCCAGCGGCAGGAGTACTTCGCGCGGATGGAATTGCCAGTCAGCCAGCGTGTGGTACTTCCTCGCGTCCTTCGAGGTGACCACATGCCGCGACCGCGCAACGTCGACCCCATTCGCAGCGCCATTCACGAGCTCGGCCGTCACATGGCCGAGCAGCTCGCCGGCGAGGCTCGCGGCGGAATCGCCAAGGCGCCCGCGCGCAACGTCGGCGCCGCCCGTCGGACCGTGACCGGCATCGCCGCGTGCATGGTCCACGGCTGCGGCCGCGCGAAGATGTCAAAGGGCCTGTGCTCCGCGCACTACCAGAAGGCGATCCGGCTGAAGATCAACCCCGAACGCATCGGCGCCGCGGAGCAGGCGAAGCTCGCGGCGGATGGGCGCGCGCTGCGGTGGAAGAAGTAGAGCGTTCCAACAGCGCGCTCGGCGTCACATGACCCGAGGCACTCGTCGGGTGAGACGGCGCACCGTTGTGCGCTACACTTTGCGCGGCGGCGCGTGCTGCTGAATCCCCCCTGGCAGACGCGTTGCTGCCCTCGGCCGATGGCCGGGGGCGTTTTCTTTCGGCTGGTCAAAGGCTGACGCTCGACGCCCGCTTTGGCCCGGTCGGTGGTCTTGGCGCAGTAGGTTGGATTCGAAGCCAGCGCGTCCTCCGAACCCCATCGACTCTGGCTTCCGGGTCTCCCGTCCGCGGAGGGGCGGGAGACTCTCAATCTCACCGGAGGTCGGGGGACGACGGCAGCTGCCGCTCCACCTCGCGGCGCGCGTCGGCGAGCACCAGGTCGATGCCCGGAGCAGGTTCATACCCGCGTTCCACGCGTCACCACGTGCAGCTTCGGTCGCGTGCCAAAGAAGAACCGCGCCTCCTGGTCGGGCTCGATGCCAGCGGCCTCGAGCCGGAGCCGAACGAGCTCCTCGTTGCCACACGGCCTGATGTAGCCGTGGCTGTCCTTGTAGAGCACGCGCACGGCGAGCAGCTTGGCGATGGCCTCGACCTGGTGCTGCTTGGAGCCGTGGACGTGCGCGGTCCATTCAAGGAGCTCGGGTTCGGTGAGGGGCCAGTCGCGACGAACAAGGAATTCGAGCAGGGACGAAGGCATGTGGGTTCTCCGAGTGCGGGCGCGCGAAAATGCGAGCCCGTCCACCTCGGCAAACGGCGGAATGCGCCACCGTCAAACCGGGCGTTCCCCGTCACGATTGAGCGGGGGTCACCACCTGGTCGACCGGTGGATCGTCGGGGTGGACCAACTGCAGTGGCGACCGAGAGCGCCGGCCTGAGGCCCGTCAGCCCCGCTTGCCCTTGCGCTCGGCCGCGTCCCAAATGCGCTCCTCGAGCTCGCCGGCCTCCACCTCGGTGTCCGGCTGCTCGAGCTGCTCGGCGGGGATGAGCACGTAGTCGCCGACCGAGGGCTCCTCGCCCTCGAGGTAGACGACGCCGCACTCGTGGTCCTGGTCGTCGAGGTCGTAGTCGTCCAGGTACCCGAGCTTGCCCTGGTGGTCGCCGGCGATGATGCGCACCGGGCCGTAGTACCCCTCTTCAGGCTTGGCCATGACTAGCGCTTCACCCAGGCCGCGTACTCGGCGATGAGCGCGCCGTACTCCGAAGGGTCCGGGAACTTCTCGAACGAGCGCACCGCGCCGGTCGCGGCCCAGGGCAGCTTCTCGCTCACGTAGGTCTCTGCGTAGGGCGCGAAGTCGCGGTGGGCGTCGAGCATGGTCGGGCGCACGTTCACCAGCGGCGCGCCTGTGGGACGCGTGAACATCCAGCTCAGGCAACTCGGGCAGAAGAAGTGTTGCGCCTCGGGACGCTTCAGCCCGCCCACCACCGGCTCGCCGCGGATCACCTCGAAGCCCTCGGTCGGCACCATCAGCGTCAGCGAGAACGCGCTCGCCGACATCGTCTGGCATCCGGTGCAGTGGCACGCCGTGGCCATCAGTGGCATCCGGGTGATGCGGATGCGGGTCTGACCGCAGCGGCAGCCGCCTTCCATGGGCAGGTTCATGCGAGCAACTTGCCTTCGGCAGGCCCTCCACACAAGCGCAAGCGTCGCAGGGGCTGGTTCTTCCGCCTCCGCGCCGGGCGTCGCGAGGTCCCCAGCACCGCGCGCGGGCTGACCACCGTGGTGCGCGAGGCGATCTCCGCCTGGCGCAGCTTTGGGATGTCGTAGTGGGCGAGCCGGCTACTACTGACACCCGCGCGGCCACGCCGCCAGCAGCAGCTGTCCGAAGTGCGGGAGCAGCGCAGTCTCGGTACCAGCAGTGGCCTGCATGATGGTCGTGCTGACTCGGCGTTCGCGCTAGCGCTCGAACAGCATCATCTGGGCGCCGAAGATCCGCTGGACGTGGTTCTCGTACTGCGCCTTGGAGAACGACCCCTGCTCGATGGTGACGCTGGTGATGGTCACCGCCAGCGCGTCGTCCATCTGTTTCTGGACCGCGGCGTTCTCGGCCTGGAGCTTCTCCTTGAGGGCCCTGGCTTCGGCCGCCTTCTTGGCTTGCTCGGCCTCGAACGCGGTCTGGAGATCGATCGCCTCGCGGACGGTGACGTGCTCCTTGGCCGGCTCGCCGCCGAGGGCCGACCCCATCGCCGTCCGCAGGATGTACGCGCCGACCTTCTCCTTGTCGGACGGCGGGAACCGCCGCCGCCGCGAGACGCATGCCTGCTCCCCAAGGTGATGCGCGGACGGTTTCACCAAGGGGGCGCGGGTCGGAGGACTCAAAGGCCAGGCGGCACGCGGCCAGGCTACGAGCACGTACACGCGCCAGGGATATTCTGCTGGCACCACTGGGCGCAGCTCTGGCCTGCCGCAAATTGGCACTGCACGCCGGACGGCCCGCCCATCACCGACTCGCATTGCGACTGTCCGTTGCACGTCCAGTGCGCGCACGGCCCGCTGCCGCTGGTGCCGCTCGAGCCACTCGAGCCACCACAGAGGACGTAACCCGCGCACGCTGGGCCGTCGGCCGGGCCGTAGGGAAAGCACTTGGGGTTGCCGCCGTTGGGGCACCAGTACGGCGTCTGGGTCGGGCAGCAGGTGCCGTTGCCACAGTCGAGCGGCGCGGTGTCGGGGCAGACCGTGTCGGGAGAATTGCAGCCCGCGAGCGCGAGCAGCAGCGCGAGGGCGATGGGCTTCATGCCCGACAGCTTGGCGTCATCGGGTTGGAACAAGCAAACAGGCGGGTCGCTGTGACCGGAGCCCGACCTCGGCGGTGGCCGAAAGTCGTCGGGGCCTTCACTCGCGAGCTCAGCTACGTCGCGTCGCGAGCGGAGGTCGCGAGCTGCGCGAGATCATCCAATCAGTTACCCAAGCAACCCGGTGAACTCGACCTGATCTTCCGCGATGCCCAGCGCGCTCGATAGCATTGGGTATGGCTTCGCGGCCTCTGCCACGGCGAGCACTCGCGCCCGACAGGCAAGTCGGCGACCGCCGGCTCGTGGGGCGCCGTCCGCGCGAGGTGCTGAGAGAAGCGGAGTTCGCGCACTTGATGAACGCGGGCTACCCGCGGCGGCAGGCGAAGCAGTGCTCGCTCGAGCAGTACTCGGGGCCCCGCTCGGCGACGACCGGGAGAAGGGCGCGACGGCAGCTGTTTGGGCACCGGCCCAGCGACTGCGCCCAATGCTTCAGGATGCGCCGTTTCCGTCCGGTCTCGACCCGATGGAGAGCGGGGTGCTCCCGCGAGTTTCAAGCGCCCTGGGTGGCCCAACCTTAGATCTCTGCGTGCCGCTCCATGGCCGCTGCCTTCCTCGCCGTCCACGCCAGCGGGAGCTCCACCCAGAAGGTGCTCCCCCGGCCTGCCGCCGCGTCCACGCCCACGCTGCCCCCGGCCGCTTCCACGATCCGCTTCACGATGGAGAGCCCCAGGCCCGTTCCCGGCAGGCTCTGCACACCCTCGGCGCGAAAGAGCGGCTCGAAGACCTGCCTGGCCTCGGCTGGCGACATGCCCGTGCCGTTGTCCTGCACCCAA
Source organism: Deltaproteobacteria bacterium (assembly GCA_018266075.1). Lineage (GTDB taxonomy): Bacteria > Myxococcota > Myxococcia > Myxococcales > SZAS-1 > SZAS-1. The sequence goes on from JAFEBB010000008.1 coordinate 101,609, forward strand.
AGGCGATAGCGCCGCCCGTGCACGCGCCCTTTGATCGCCATCTCCAGGGGCACCTCCACCCGGCGGTACTTCACCGCGTTCTCCCCGAGGTTCCAGAGCACCTGGCGCAGCAGCCCATCGCTGCAGCCCACCGCGGCCGGCTCCACATCCACCTCGAGCCGGCCCTTCACCGTCTGGATCGAAGGCGCGAGGTCCACCCGCACGGCGTCCACCACGTCGGCCACCTGGGCCACCCCCTTGGGCGTCTGCGCGTCCACCCGGGACAGCGCGAGGAGGTCGGCGATGAGGGCCTCCATTCGGCCCACGCCGCGCCGCAGCAGCGCGAAGATCCCCGAATCGGCAGGGCGCTCCCCCTCGAGCTTGGTCGCGGCCATGGACACCACCGAGAGCGGCCCGCGCAGATCGTGGGCCACCCGGCCAGCGAACGCGTCGAGCTCGCGGTTGCGCACCACCAGCGCCTCGGCGAACTGCCGGCGCTCCTCCTCTTTCCGCTCGATGCGCCGGGCCACGCTGAAGCCCGAGGCCAGGGCCACCAACGCGGTGAGCGCGGCCAGGGTGAGCCGCTGGGTCATGGCGTCGCCCTCGAGCTTCTGCAGTTGGTCGGTGCCCTCCTTGGCGTCGGTCTGGTTGATCTGCAGCAGGGTGGTCGCGTCGCGGTCGATGGCGTCGAAGATGGGCTCGACGGTGATGAGCTCCTCGCGCTCGGCGCCGGCGAGGTTCTGGCGGGAGAGCCGCAACACCGAGTCGAGCTGGGTGCTGGCGTGCTCGACGTCTCTTCTGAGCTGGGCGAACGCCTCGGGCTCGCCGCGCGAGACGGCGATGGGCCCATAGGCGCGCGCCGTATCATCGAAGTCGGCGCGCGTCGCGACCAGCTCGCGTTCGATCGAGGCCATGACCGCGGAATCTTGCTCCACGATGTGTCGCTCCACGAGGTCGCGCTGCCGCTCGATGTTGGCGGTCATGTGCTGCACCAGGCGAATGCTCTCCAGCGAGTCGCCGTTCACGTGGGCCACCACCTCCCGGACGCGGCGCCACTGCACGTAGTCGATGAGGTTGGTGGTGACGATGAAGAGCACGATGAGGATGGGCGGCCCGTAGAGCACCAGTCGCCGGGTGGGCCTCAGCCGCTGGGGAATCACCTCGGGCATCGGACCTCCCTACGGATTGAGGACGCTGGGTGAAGGGTGCGGGACCGCGCGCTCGCGGAGTCCGATCTCCACCAGGTGAAGGGCGTCGTCGATCCGGTAAGGCTTGGCCAGAAAGTAGGGTGTCCCCACCATGGCCGCGACCTGGGGCAGGCCCACCACGCCCGAGAGCAGGACGATGGGGATCTCCTCGAGCCCGCTGTCGTGCACCAGGAGCTGGTACGCCATGTCCGGTCCGTTCAGCACCGGCATCTCCACGTCGAGGAGGATGAGGTCGGGCCTGCTCGCATGGATCAGCGCGAGGCCCTCCCGGCCATCGTGGGCAATCCGACAGCGGTGACCTTCGGCGCTCAGGAACTCGCTTAGCAGGGCGGCCACGTCGTCGTCGTCGTCGACAATGACCAGGTCTGCCATGGCTCCCTGCGACCTTCACCGAGGGTGAGAGCGCGGGCCGGGCCCGAGCCTCTGCGGCGGCCAGATTCACATCGCCTCAAATGTAGTCACGGGCGGTCGAGCCACCGCGGCCACGCTCGCAAGACGGCAGGTGCTCGAACGCGCGCTGGCCGCAGCGTTCGAGGTCGAGCTGGCGAAGGTTAAGAGCTTCTACGCCGACGCGGCCAGTCGTGGCAGCGCGGTGCTGGCGTGCGCTGCCGCGGGAAGGCGGTCGGCGGGGGCGAGGCCCGAGGAGCGCCGAGGTTCGGGCGAGCTTGAGGTACCGCGGACGGGACTTCTCGACCGGCGAGTCGCTGGAGGACGTGCCCGAGCTGCCCGAGGCTGACGTTCGGAGCATGCGCGGCGGCGCGCTGCTCATCACCAGCAAGACGAGCTGCGGCCAGTGGGGCAGGGCGCCAATGCTCGCCGCGGCCAACCTCGAGCGTTGCTGCACCACTCCATCACCGTGCACATCAAGGGCCAGAGCCATCGCTCGCTTGAGCCCGACTTCACGCGGCCTGTAAGCAACGCGCGAGGCTCATTGCCAGATCGCCGACGCTCAGAATGCCAATGGGGACGCCGGAATCATCCACGACGGGGAGCGCGTCGAGGTGGTTCTCCACCATGAGCGCCGCCGCATCTTTGAGAGGATAGGTGGGACTCACGACGATTGGCTTGCGGGCCATGACCATCGCGACGCTGAGTCCAAGGAGGGTCTCGCTGGAGCAGCGCCATGGGTCGCGCACATTTGGGGATTGGATCCACTCGATGAGATCAGACTCGGTGAGCAGCCCGGCCAGTTGGCCGTATCGCGTGACGACGGCGCGCTGGCGCTCGGACTCGCGCATCAGGGTGAGGACTTCTCGGACTCTCGCCCCCGCGTCGACGACGAGGAAGTTCCGACTCATCGCAACGGCAACATCATCCAGCGTCTCGCACATGTCGTAGCTCCTGTAGTTCGGCCGGCAGGCCGAGAGATTCAATCGGCTTGCGCGACTGCCAAACGTCAGCGCTTCCGAACAAGCTCGAGCAGGCTCTGCGCGAGGGCACGCAACGTCAGAAGCCCGATCGGTGCACCCGAATCGTCAATCACAGGAAGTGCGCTGAGGTTGTTCTCCAGCATGAGGGAAATTGCGTCATCCACGGTGGTCGTGGCCCAGGTGGAGATTGGATCTGCGGTCATGATGGCGTCGACGCAGACCCGCGCGAGCTTCCCCTGAGACTCCCTGGCGGCGTCGCTTCGAAAAGGAGGGGGCATCCAAGTGAGCACGTCGCGGTCCGAGACGATCCCGTCCAGTCTCCCGGCCCTCGTGACGAGAACGTGGGTGGCGTGGACCTCTTCCATCGCGCACACCGCGTCGCCGACGGTTTCTGCGACGTCGATTGCCCTCGGAAAGGGAGTCATCACCTCGGCTACCGTTGTGGTGTTCCAGGTCATCGAAGTCCCCTCGTGCTTTTCCCGAATCAAATGCAGGCCTGCGCGCTCGAGATGACGCGGGGTTGGCCCGCGCCGCCGTGCTTTCCACGGCGAACGCGCGATCGCACCTCAGCAAGTCCGCGGGCTTGGAGAACGAGCTCGCTCGGAGCCGTGCTTTTCACGGCCCCAAAGCCGTGCTTTCCACGGCACGGGTCAGGGGGCGACGAGTGAATTCAACAGTTTGAGGTTCGGCACCGAGGCTGCTCATGCGGCGGTCATCGTTCGACGTTCGCGTCGGCGACCTCCGCAATCCAGCGGAGAAAAACTAGGAGTCGCACATGCCTCGCCCGAATCAGCTGATCAATGTCCCCCTCGATGAGTTCCTCCGCGCCGTGGTCAAGTCCATCACCCTCTACATGGGCGCCAAGGACACCCTGCTGCTCAACGGCAAGACGTACACCAAGCAGCAGTTCCTGGCGGAGCTCGCCAACCAGGAGAAGCCGTTCGATGACGTGGACAACGCCCACAAGGCGCTGACCCTCCGCATCGCGGACAAGGAGGCGGCGCTCCCCGGCGTGCTCACGTTCGCGAACGACTACATCGCGGCGATCCGCAGCACGTACGGGAGCGACCCGGCCACGCTCACCAAGTTCGCGGTGCCGAGCCGGAAGGCGCCCCGCGAGCTGACCGCGACCGAGAAGGTGGAGAAGGCCGCCAAGGCGGTGGCCACGCGGAAGGCGCGCGGCACGATGGGCAGCCGGCAGAAGGAGGGCATCAAGGCCACCGGCGACTTCACCGTGTCGGTGGGCTCGACGTCGAGCTCGCAGCCCACCTCGAGCGCGCCCTCTGCGGCCGCCCCGGTGAGCACCACGCCCGCCAGCCAGCCGGCGAGCGCCCTCGCCCCGGCGCCCACCGCCGCTCCGATCGCCAGCACCCCGGTGCAGCCGATCGCCTCCGCGCCCCCGGTGAGCACGCCGGCCCCCGCGCCGGTGAGCACGCCCATCGCCTCGGCGCCGATCGTGGCGCCCGTCGCGAGCGCGCCCGCCGCCACGCCGCTGCCCACCGTGGCCGCGGCGCAGCCCACGGCGGGCAACGCCAGCAGCATCCCGGTGACCAATGGGGTGCCGGGCAACGGCGGCGCGGCCCCGATGCTCATGAACGGCTCGGATCACTAGGCCGATGCAGCTGCTGAAGACGCGAGGGCGTCCCGCCCGCTCGGGGGACGCCCTTCGTGTCTCCGCAGCCCGAGGAGACCGCCATGCGAATCCTCATTCAGCCGGAAGAGGTCGAAGCCGCCCGCCACGGCATCCACCGCAGCTCCGCGTGGCCCCACGTGGAGAGGCTCCACCTCCAGCTTCAGCCGAAGTGCCTGTGCTGCAAGCCGGGGATGCGACCCAACGCAGGCGTGCAGGTGCATCACATCTTCCCGTTTCACTACTGCATCGCGCTCGGCAGGCCAGATCTGGAATTGGACCTGCGCAACCTGGTCACCCTCTGCGAGAACGAGCTCGGCAAGCCCGGGGAGAACCACCACCTGCTGGTGGGGCACCTCGATTCGTTCCGGTCGTCGAACCTGAACGTGCTCGAGGACGCCAAGGGGATCTTCCACGGCCGCTGCGCCGAGGAGATCCGCAAGAGCGCGCGGTGGCTCGAGCGGGTGGGCCAGCGGCTCCGGCCACTCGGGGAGATGTCGGAGCACGAGAAGGACGAGTTCGCGCACTTGATGAACGCGCGCTACCCGAGGCGGCTGGCGAAGTAGTGCTCGCTCAACCAGCACCTGAGGCTCCGCTCGGTTGACGAGCGGGGCCTCTCGCTTTCGTGACGGGTCTGGCGTGGAGAGCGAGAGGCTCACGAAGGCGCATAGAAGCCGACGTCACACGAGATGAGACTTCAAGCTGGCCAGCTCGGCCTTCAACCCTGCCGCCATCTCTGCATTGAGGCGGTCAACTCCGTGCTCGTCTATCAAGTGCCGCTCGAACCCCGCGCGCAGCTCGCGTCTGGCGTGGGCGTCGTCGCGACAGAGGACGGTGAGCCGCCACCCACATCGAGCGCAACGGGCTACGAGGTGATGAATCCCCAGACCAGGTTCGGCGGTGGCCTGAACCAATCCAACGTCGACAGCTGCTCCGCTCGGCGCCTTCATTCGAGGCCCCCCGGCCGAATTGACCTGACGTGTACACCAAAGGCCGAACGAGTCGAGCAGCGATCGCATGACGAGCGTGAGTGGTTGAACGAATCTCGTCGCCGGTGGCGGATGAGGTGAGCGCGCGTTCCCGAGCCACGCCGCGACGACGTGGTCACGCGCACCACGTGGAACTGACGTTCGGCTCGCTCGGGCGCAGGCCAGCGGCTCGCTGGCAGCGGCATCAATGGAGCGGGTGAGCCTCGGACATGCGCCGGGGCAGGCTCACGGTGGAGGTGGACCCCTGGGCGGGCTCGCTCACCACTTCAATCTTGCCTCCCATGGCGGCCACCAGCTGGCGGATGCTCCACAGGCCAAGCCCCTTGCCCCAGACCCGGCGGATGGGTGGATTTGCTCTTCCCGAACCGCTCGAAGATGTGAGCTCAGCTCTTCAGTCATGTCACTGCTGAATGTCACGGCCATTCTCCTCGCCGAATTCCAAGAGCTGCCGATCGGCCCTCGGGCCACGGAATTCCGCGGCTGTTCCTTTCCATTCCCGGCTAGGCTTACGAGCCGATGGCGAAAGCAAACTGAGGCTCGGTCGAGGGGTTCATGAAACAAGAGGCGCTGGCACGCTACTTGGCTCTTCCCACTGCCATTCATCGGCAGTCTGGCGCACTGCTCTCCCTGTCGCAGTACTTGAGCGATCCGGCCGCAGCACGTTCCATCGAGGAGCTGCCTCTCGAGTCGCAACTCGTAATCGTCGAAGCGCGTTGGAAGGCCGGCGAGTGGTCAGACATCATCTACGGCAGCGAGGGTCTGGTGGATCGCGATCGAGCCATTCATGAGCTCGAAGCGCAAACGGAGATTGGCAAATATCTACTTCGCATGGAGATTCGAGCCATGCAATTCGCAATTGAAGCAGCGAGGTCCAGCCCGTGACGATGTACCGCGCGCGAATTGGTGATGGTGGAGGGTTCCAAACCGCTCCGACGCAGGCCTTCAATGTTGGCACCGGCTCGTTCACCGTCATGGCCATGGTGTCGACACGCACCGGCGGAACGGTGGTTGCTCGGAAGGGCACGGGAGCCGGAACGGGCAACGGCGGGTTTCTTCTCGCGATCAATCCCGATGGCTCGATCAAGTTCGTCACGGACGACGGGTCTGGCTATCACCAGGTCGTGACGGCGCCCACCATCGTGAACGAAGGCAATTGCCACACCGTTGCTGGCATCCGCGATGGGGCGAGGCTCGCCATCCTCCTCGACGGTTTGGAAGTGCCGGTGACGGCCTCGGGGACCCACCCACCGCCGCTGGACATCGACAGCGGCGCGCCACTCACGATCGGGTTTTCGCAGCAAGATCCGCGTGGCCAGTTGGTGGGTGAGGTCATGAACGTCAGCTTCTGGGCCGCTGCGCTCTCTGGTGACCTGCTCGTTCGGGCGGCCTTCCGGCGGGTCACCGGCTCGGAACCCAATCTGAGGGGCTATTGGGATCTGAATGAACGCACCGACGATCGGTCTCCAAACAGGAATGCTTTGCAAAGCGTTGGAGCGGTTGCCTTCGAATATTGTTTCGAATGCATATGGAATACAGGAGCGAATGCATATGTATTCTGTTGCATCAGCAACTACACGAACGAGCACGTCCCTTCGACCACGAAAACCATTTCGAAGGTGATCGATGTGCCGATCGGGTCTTCAGTCTTTGGGATGTCGATTCTTCAGCATGACCGTGACTTCCCATTTTATGCGGAGGTCGTCCTCACGGATCCCCAGGGGCGTACATTCAATCAAGATCAGAATACAGAAACGCTGTTCACTGCGACGCGTCGAGGCCAGCCTTGGGCGGTGATGGTGGTGAATCCCACGCCTGGGCCCTGGCGGGTGCAGGTCTCAAATGCTGGGAACGAAGAATTTCATCTCTACATGGGGACCATCCCAACAACGGCAGTTGTCCAAACCTCGGTCGGCGCGCTGACCCCCTTGTACCCTTGGTCTTTGGCGGCCAATGACGTCGAGGGGTGGTGGGGTGGCGTCATCTCTGCGGCCGTTGGCCTTGTCGCGGGCGTGGTGGTTGTGGCGGCGATCGTCGTAACCGGCGGCGCCGCGATTCCAGCTGTCGCGACCGGCGTCGCGGTATTCGGGATGGTGAGCTACAGCATGGCGGCGGCGATGCTACCGAGCGTCGACACGTCCTCAGCGTACAAGGCAACGGAACAGTTGGGAGGATTTGCCGGCTTCATCGTCGCGCCCGACAAGCTTCTGTTGATGGATGCAAACGTCGACGCCGATCGCGCGACGCAGATCATGTATCGGCAACGAAGTCGAAAGCTCTATACTGCGGTCACCGCGAGTCCCTTCAACAAGGTTCAGGCTCAGCTCGTCGGTGCGGACATGAAGCAAGCGAAGGTTGCTGCCCAGTTCCAGAGCTTTGCTTCTGGTTACGTGAGCAGCGGTGGGCACGGCCGTCCAACCTACCAATGCGGGTGGTACGTCAGTGATCCCACCGGACCTCTCGAAGAGGTGCTCTCGACCAGTGGGTCTGCTCGCTTCGTCAATGTGGCGAACAAGATCATCCACCTCTTTGCGTGCCATTGCGGCGCGGCTGGAACGGCGGATCGACCGGGTCTTGGACGCGCGATGGTCTCGGCCGGGGCCGTGGCCTTCTTTGGTTACAATGTGGGGTTTGTCCTGAACGTCAACCAGGCCGCCGCGTTCTGCGATTGCGACATCAAGATCGATCTCGCACTGATCGGCGGCGGGACGTGCGACGACGCGTATCGACAAGCGATCGCCCTCTACAATTCGACGATCGCTCGGCTGAAGGTTGATGGTGACTTGCAGGCGGCGGCGCAACTGGAAGGCAACCGCGACGCGCTGGTGTCGCCTTCGACGAACGCAATGTACGGCAACCGGTGGGCTTCGCTGAAGACCAGCTAGATGAACGCGACCCGAAAATCATGGGCTCCGGGCCTGGTCGCGCTCGCAGCACGGCGCCTCCCCTGGCTGCGGAGCGGCAGGTGGCCGTTCGGCCTCTTCAGCATCGAGACCGACACGGGCATCTCCATTCAGTCCGTTCAGCCTCGAAATTGAAGAGCGGTCACTCGGCGCCCCAGCCGTCTTCTACCGATTGATGCCCGGGCGGCCCAACGCCGCCCCCTGTTCTTCACGCTTGTTCACTGCCAAACCGGCTCCGACGCCGAGCACGAGCGCGGCGCATCGTGAGCGCGGGCGCGTGCTAAGAACCGATGACAGCGCTCCCAGGAGCGAACTTCCACCGAGGGGAACGGCGGATGACGGACTCCATACCCAGCTCGAGGTCCAGCATCTGGACCATCCTGGAACGCACCGGCGATCTGCTGGTGCTCCTCCGTCCCGACGGGACAGTCACCTACGTGAGCGACTCGATCCGCACGCTCCTGGGTATCGACCCTGCCGAGGCCGCCGTCATGCGCGAGATGAAGGGCGTGCCGCCCGAGGACCAGGCGGTCTGCGCGAAGGCCTTTGCCGAGGTTTGCGCGCAGCCGGGCGCGCGGGTGCACTACGAGTTCCGGGCGCGCCGAGCCGACGGCGCCACGCTCTGGCTCGAGAGCGTGGCCACCAACCAGCTCCACGATCCCGAGATCGCCAGCATCGTCACCCTCTACCGCGACATCACTGCCCGCAAGGGTGCCGAGGCAGAGCTGCGCGAGACCCAGCGCCGCATGACCTTTCTGCTCTCGGCGACGTCCGCGGTCACCTATAGCGCCAGCCCGACGGGCGAACACGGGGCGACGTTCATCAGCGAGAACGTCCTGGCCATGACCGGCCATACTCCGCAGCAGTACCTGGCGGACCCCACCTTCTGGGTCTCGCACGTTCACCCCGAGGATCGTCCGTCGGTCCTGGGTGGGATCCCGGCGCTCTTCGAGCTCGGGTACAAGGAGTTCGACTACCGCTTCCTCCACGCCGACGGGAACTACCGCTGGGTGCACGACGCCTGCTCGCTGGTGCGCAACCCGGATGGCTCGCCCAAGGAGCTGATCGGCTACTGGGTAGATGTGACGGCGAGGCGGGCCGCCCAGGAGGCGGTGCGGAGCTCCGAGGAGACGTTCCGCACCCTCATTGAAAACCACCCCGCGGCCATGCTCGTGCACCGCGACGGCAAGATCGTGCGCGCCAACCCGGCCATGGTCCGCTTGCTCGATTACGCCTCGGCCGAGGAGCTCTTCCTCAAGGAGCCGCTGGAGCTGGTGCACCCGGAGGATCGTGCGTTCGTGCAGGCGCGCATGGAGAAGAGCCGCGTCACCGGGAGGGCCCCCGCCGCCGAGCAGCGGCTCGTCCGAAAGGATGGGAGCGCCCTGGTGGCCGAGGTGGAGTCAGTCATCCTGAACATCGACGGGCGGCAGTCGGCGGTGGTCTTCGCACGCGATCTCACCGAGCGCCGCGAGCTCCTGGCGCGCATGGCCGCTGCGGACCGGATGGTGGCGGTGGGGATGCTCGCTTCGGGCGTGGCCCACGAGATCAACAACCCGCTGGCCTACCTGATCACCAACCTCAGCTTGCTCGAGCAGGGCGTGCCCGCCTTGCTTCGAGGTGAGCGCGATGGGCGCAACCGCCTCCGCGCCGACGACGTCCCCCAACTCCTCGCCGACGCCCAGGAGGCCGCGGGGCGCGTGGCAGGCGTGGTGCGCGATCTGCGCTCGCTCAGCCATGCCGAGCCGGGCGAGCTGCGACCCACGGACGTGCGCGCTGCGCTTGGCGCCGCCCTGAAGATGGCCCAGAACCTCATTCGGCACCGGGCCAGGTTGGTGGAGCAGTACGAGGACGTCCCTCCCATCAACGCCGTGGAGGGCCAGCTGGTGCAGGTCTTCCTGAACGTGCTCGTGAACGCGGCCCAGGCCATTCCCGAAGGTCGGGCGGAACAGCACCGCATCCAGCTCAAGGTCCGCCTCGAGCCCGACCGGAAGGTGGCGGTCGAGATCCACGACACCGGTGTGGGCATCCCAGCCGAGGCCCTGAGCCGCATCTTCGACCCGTTCTTCACCACCAAGCGCGCGGGCGAGGGCACCGGGCTGGGGCTGGCCATCTGCCAGCGGCTGGTTCGCGCCTTCGACGGCGACATCCGCGTCTCGAGTGAACCGGGGCAGGGCACCCGGGTGGTGCTTCGGTTTCCACCCGCGCCGGGCACCACCGTCGGCGCTGCCCAGCACCCGGAGCAACTGCCGGCAACGCCAGGCGGGCGGGTGCTCATCGTGGATGACGAGCCGCGCTTCGGCACCTCCCTGCGGCTCTTGCTCACGGGCGACTACCAGGTGCGTGCCATGACCGACGCACGCGAAGCCTTGGCGGTGCTCCAGTCGGGCGAGCGCTACGACGCCATCCTCTGCGACCTGATGATGCCTTGCATGACCGGGATCGAGTTCCACGGCGAGCTGAGCCGGCGGCTGCCCGACCTCGCCCGGCGGGTGATCTTCCTCACTGGTGGCGCCATGACCGCCCAGGCGCGAGACTTTCTCGCCCAGACCTCGAACCCCTGCCTCGACAAGCCGGTGACCCCGCAGGTGCTCAAGAGCGCCATCGACGCCGTCATCGGCTGAAATCGACGCAGCGCTGCAGCGCGAGTCCGCCACGACGGTGGCTGTGCGTGGCGCTTCCCAGCGCCGACGACCGCGCTGGCCCGCCCCTTGCTCATTGCCTCCCGCGAAGCGCCACTCGGCGCTCGCCCTGGCCCGCCTGCGCGCCCCGCGTAGGCCGTTCTCTCGAGGTTCGCGATGCGTCTCGACACCACCCAATTCCACGGCGGCGGCAACCCCGTCGCGCACTCCCCGCGGGCGCTCGGCGACGCGCTCGAAAAGCTCGAGTCCTCTCTGCAGGATCGCGCGGCCCAGCTCGACCAGCGGCTCCGCGCGCTCTCCAAGCAGAAGGCGGAGATCGCCACGCTGGTGGCGTCGCTGGGGCGGGCAGGTGTGGCCGTCGATGCCACCTGGGAAGCGGTCTTCGAAGACCCCCGGGTGCGGCCTGACCCGTCGTGCGAGGCGCTCACCGCTGCCGCACGCGAGGCCCACCAGGCCGCGGTGGCCGCATGTGAGCGCGCCGCCCAGGCGCGCGCCGCCGACCTCGAGCGCCGCGCCCTCACGGCGGCCGAGCTCGAGTCCCAGGCGGCGGAGCTCGCGGCCCGCGCGCGAGAGCTCCTCGCCCAGGTGACCGCGCCGCAGGTGGCCAAGACGGTCATCTCCGCGCCCGCGGCCAAGCCGAGCCGCCCGCCTGTCGCGGCCGACGAGCGCCGGACGCATGCTCGGACGCGCTTCGAGGCCAAGGTCGACTTCGAGAGCGACCACAACTTCTTCACCGGCTTCTCCAGCGACATCTCCGAAGGCGGGCTGTTCATCGCCACGGTGAACCTGCTCCCCATCGGCTCGCGGGTGGACGTGACCTTCAGCATCGGCGAGGGCCCCTCGGTCTCGGTGACGGGCACGGTGCGCTGGATGCGGGAGATCCTCGACGACGCCGCGGTGATGCCCGGCATCGGTGTGCAGTTCGACGCCCTCCCCGAAAACGTCCGCAGCGGGATCCATCAGTTCATCGGCGCCCGCGATCCCCTGTTCATGGCCTGAGCCGTCCAAACCACCGCTTCAATCCGGAGGCACCCATGTCGAAGTCATCGGAAGCAGTTTCCCTCACGATCTGGCCCGACGGCGCGAGCGCTCCGGGAGAGGTGCTCATCCGGGAGGCCGTGTCCGGCGAGCAGCCGCCGGGGCGCACCTCGACCAAAGCCGCCTTGGCACGTGTGGAGACGGCGCCCATGCAAGCCGAGCCTCCGACGCGGATCGGCCCCGCGGTGGTCGCGACCCCAGCCGGCGCCGACGAGGTCATGGAGGACACCCGGCCGGGAAACCGGGTCGTGCCTCCGACCGTGGGCATGTCGGCGCCACCGGGCCGAGCCCCCGAGAGCTCGGGTGCGCTCGGCGTGATCGTGGGCATGGGGGTCGCGCTGGCGGTGGGGGTGCTCATCGGGCTCCAGCTCGCCCCGAAGCTCTTTCCACCCCTGCCGCCACCGGAGCGCGCGGCGGTGGCCACCTACCTCGAGGGTGCCGAGGTCCTGGTGCAGCAGAAGCGCTACGAAGGGGCGAAGGACCTCCTCGATCGAGCGCGGGCGCTCCACACCGCGGATCCAGCGCTCAACGTGAAGCTGGTGGGGCTCTCCGACCATGTGGGCATCGAGGTCACGGAGCTGCGGCTGCGCCGGGCGCTGGCCCTGGGTGATGTGGACACAGCACGCAAGGAGCTCATGAAGCTGGCCGACTCGGCGGCGGCGCCGGAGCGGGTGAGCAACCTGCGCCAAGCGATCGAGGATGCGTCGAAGGGCGCGCCGGCCAATGCGAAGACCGCCGACGCCGCCGGATGATCCTCCCGCTCACTGGACTCGCCTTCCCCGGGTGAGACGGGCTGCGAAGGGGGGCGCGAAACGGGAGCGGTTTCTAGCCCTCGCCCTCGCCATCCTTCGTCGCTCGTCCGCCGATCCCGTGGTCCTTGAGGAGCCGTCGGAAGTTCGACCGGTCCATTCCCGCGGCGGCGGCGGCCTGGGAGACGTTCTGACCGCTCCGCTCCATGATGGTGTTGAGGTAGCGCCGCTCGAAGGCCGCCACGCTGAGGGCCTTCGCCTGGGCGAAGGGCAGGTGCACCAGGCTGCTGATGTCGGCCTCGGCGCCAGGGCGCGTGGCGTTGCGAACCTCCGGCGGGAGATCATCGACGCCAATCTGCGGGCTCGAGCAGAGCACCACGGCGCGCTCGATCACATTTTCCAGCTCGCGCACGTTGCCGGGCCAGCCGTAGCGGGTGAGTGACTCCATGGCCTCGCTCGTGATGCCGGTGACCTTCTTCGCGCTCTTCTCGCTGTAGACCATGACGAAATGGTGCGCGAGCAGCGGCACGTCGTCGGGCCGTTGCCGGAGGGGCGGGAGAACCAGGTTGATCACGTTGAGTCGGTAGAACAGGTCCTCGCGAAACTTGTCCTGCTCCATCGCCTTGCGGAGGTCGACGTTGGTGGCGGAGACCACGCGCACGTCCACGTGCACGGGCTCGTTGGAGCCCACGGGCCGGACCTCGCCCTCCTGCAGGACGCGGAGGAGCCGCACCTGGGTGGCCGGGGAGACGTCGCCGATCTCGTCGAGGAAGATGGTGCCGCCGTGCGCGGCCTCGAAGAGCCCCTTCTTGTTGGCCAGCGCGCCCGTGAACGACCCCTTCACGTGCCCGAAGAGCTCGCTCTCGAGGAGCGTCTCGCTGAGGGCCGAGCAGTTCACGGTGATGAAGGGCTTGTTCCGCCGCGGGCTTCGGAAGTGGACGGCCTGCGCCACCAGCTCCTTGCCCGTGCCGCTCTCACCCTGGATGAGCACGGTGGCCGTGGAGTTGCTGACGGTCTCCACGAGCTTGAAGATCGCCCGCATCGCCGGCGACTGACCGGTGATGCCCTCGAAGCGGCTGTTGGTGGAGAGGGCGCTCTCGAGGACATTGGCGCGCCGCCTCAGCGCGCGTCGGTCCACCGCGCGGCCCACGGCGAGGCGCAGGTCCTCGATCCGCGCGAAGGGCTTGGTGAGGTAGTCGTAGGCACCGGCCCGCACCGACTCCAGCGCCGTCTCCACGGTGGCGTGGGCGGTCATCATGATGACCTCCACCTCGGGCTGGGCCTGCTTGAAGGCCTTCAACAGGTCGATGCCCGTGAGGTGGGGCATCATGATGTCCGAGACCACCACGTCGATGGACGCGTCCCTCGCCACCGACACCGCCTCGACGGGATCGCCAAGCGGGAGCACCTCGTGACCGTCGCGCCGCAGGATGGCGGTGACGGCGTTCAGCACATGCTCGTCATCATCGACGACGAGGATCTTGGCCAGTTGCTTATCCATGGTTGTTTCTCGTGACGGCGCCTTTCGTGCGCGACGCTGGCCGCGCCGAGGCCGCCGTTCCATCGAATACGGAGCGGACCTTCGCGGCGAGCAGCTCGGGGGTGAACGGCTTCTGGAGATAGGGCGCGCCCGAGTCGAAGACCTCGTCGTGCACCACCGGGCCACCGGTGTAGCCGGACATGAAGAGGACGCGAAGCCCCGGCCTCGTCGCAAGCAGCCGATCGGCGACCGCCTTCCCGTTCATTCCGGGCATCACCAGGTCCGTGATGAGCAGATCGATCCGGCCGGTGTGGCGCTCAGCCAGCGCCAGGGCCTCCTCCGGGCCGGCGGCCTCCAGGAGCGTGTACCCCGCCCCGCGCAAGATGCGCAGCAGGACGGCGCGCACCGCGGGGTCGTCCTCGACCACGAGGACCACGCCGCTTCCCTTGGGCAGCGCCTGCTGCAGCGCCGCGGTGTCCACGAGCTCGGGCTGCTCCCCCATCCGCGGGATGAGGACGGTGAAGGTGGTGCCTGCTCCTTCCGTGCTCTTCACCACGATGTCGCCGCCGAGCTGCTGGACGATCCCGTAGATGGTCGAGAGCCCGAGCCCCGTGCCCTTACCGGGCGGTTTGGTGGTGAAAAACGGCTCGAAGAGCCGCGCCTGGATGTCTTGGCTCATCCCCGTGCCGGTGTCGGACACCGCCATCAGCACGTAGTGGCCCGGCTGAGCCCCGAGATGGCCACGACTGTTGGTGCCGAGCAGCACATCGGCGGTCTCCACGGTGATGGTGCCTCCCCGGGGCATCGCGTCGCGCGCGTTCACCGCAAGGTTGAGGATGATTTGCTCGATGCACCCCTTGTCGGCGCGCACCAGACCGAGGCCAGGCAGCGGGTTGAGGACCAGGTCGATGTCCTCGCCGAGCAGGCGGACCATCATCTCCCGCATCTCGCCAAGGACCTCGTTGAGGTCGAGGGGCTCGGGGTCGAAGACCTGCTTCCGGCTCACGGCGAGGAGCTGTTTGGTCAACGCCGCCGCGCGCTCGGCCGAGGCCATGACCTGCTTCACGTCGGGCTGGCTGGGGTGCTCCGGGCCGATGTCCTCCTGCACGAAGCGGCAGAAGCTGAGCACGGCGGTGAGGATGTTGTTGAAGTCGTGCGCCACCCCGCCGGCGAGCCGGCCAATGGCCTCCATCTTCTGCGACTGGCGGAGCTGCCGCTCGAGCTCGATGCGCTCCGACACGTCGACCGAGAAGATCACCACACCCTCGGGGCACGGCTCGATGTGCAGCTCGAACCAGGTCTTCGTGCCGTCCGAGCGGGTGAACTCGTTGGTGACCTTGCGAGCTGTCCGCTCGGTCATGCAGGTGCCGACCGCTTGAAGGAACTCGGTCCTCGCCAGCTGAGGGAATACCTCCAGCATCGTCCGGCCCAGGAAGTCCTCCCTTCGCAGATTGGCCTGTCGACACACGGCGGTGTTGACGAAGAGGTACCGCCACTCGGAGCTCAGGATCTGGACGCCCTCTTGAACCGAGTCCAGCGCCGAGGCCAACCGGTCGCTCGGAACTGCAGGCTCCAACCCCATGTCATGCCCCCAGGTGGTGTCGTCTCAGGACGCCAGATCGCGCCTTGGCGATTGGGCGAGCCGTGCTTCGACCCAGACACTGTAACGCAGTCGCAAGATTCAAGTTACTTCCTGGAATTAATACTCTTTTGGGGCGCGCAAGTTTGTGCTCGAACACCTGTCCGGGTCAGAGCCCTTTAGGGTTGTAGGGGCGAATGCGTCGCGCCGCGACCTGAGGCCGACGAGACCGAGAATCCAGGCTCGAAGCCGGTGCGGCCGAACGATCAGGCCCTCGTCAACTCGAGTGAAGCCTGGGGTGGGCCCGCATGGGTCATGGGCGCCCCGCTGGCCAGCACTTCGGTCCGGCGTGACCCACCGCCGGCGTTCGCAAGGGCCGAGACTTCCGAGCGAAGGCCTGCGGCACACCCCGTGCTCTTCCGGCTGCTGACTGCCACCGGAGGAACCCGTGCGACGCGCTCTCGTCATCCTCATCGCCCTGGCCGCACCCTGGACGGCTCACGCCTACGACCTGGAGCAGGCCTCGGACGGCGCGCCGGTCCGATGGGCCAGCGGCTTCACGCTCTACGTGGATGCGAGCTCGCGAAACGTCTCCGCGAGCGACGTGATGGCAGCGGCCACAGCAGCCGGTGCGCAGTGGTCGAAGGCCGCAGCGGTTGACGTGGAGGTCCAGTCGGAGCCGCAGCATGGCGAGCCCGGCTACGACCCCGAGCACGCCGAGGGAAACCGGAGCGAGGTCATCTTCGTGGAGAGCGACTGGGAGTACGACATGGACGTGGCGGCCACCACGCTGGTCACCACCGACACCGTGACCCACCAGATCGTGGACGCGGACATCCTGGTGAACGAGGACCAGAACCGCTTCGACGTCCTCCCCGCCAACTCGAAGCCCGGGTACGGCCTGGAGCTCGACCTCCAGGGCTGCCTCACCCACGAGCTCGGGCACGCGCTCGGTCTGGCGCACAGCGCGGGCCACGCCGAGGCGACCATGTTTGCGGGTACGGAGGTCGGCGAGATCAGCAAGCGGGAGCTGGCGCCAGACGACGTGGACGGCGTTCAGTTCCTCTACGGCACGCCGGGGTCGCCCAAGACGCCCTGCGCGGCGGGCTGCACCGCGGGGCTGGGTCCCGATGGCGTCGCGTCCCTCCTCGCCGCGCTCTCGGCGCTCGCGAGCGCCCGCCGCCGTCGCCGCGCGCGCATGCTCGCTTGCGGTTTGGTGTTCGCTGGATTGACCCTCGCGGTGGCGGCGACGGCCTGGGCCGACGAGGGCTCACGTTCCCCGCGCCCGGCGGAGAACGTGGAGAAGGTGCTCGCGGGCCAGGTCACCCACACCGTGTCCAGGTGGCAGGGCGGGCGCATCTACACCGACGTCGAGGTCGAGGTGGCGACCTGCTCCTCTGGCTCGTGCGATTCCGTGGAGACCTATCGCGTGCCCGGCGGGACGGTGGGTCGGCTCCAGCAGCAGCTCGGCGACGTCCACGTGCCCGCGCCCGGTGAGGATGTGCAGGTCTCCCTGGCGCGAGCGCGCGACGGTCACCTCCGGCCGCTCGTCGCGGCGTCGCACCGCTGAAGACGAAGCACTTCACGCTGTCACTGCGGCGGGCTCGAGCGACCCTCGGGTCCGCTGCGCGTTTTTCTCCGTTCGGTCGCAGGGCCCGCGAGGACGCGGCGACCCCCTGGGTCGACGCGGACCCGCTCCGCATCGGAACGCGTTGCGGTGTGGCCGAGGAAGAACGCGGCGTTGTCAGCGATCGCGGGCGAAACGCGCGGCGGCACCGCCTTTGCTCTGGAGCAGGTCATCCCAGGAGGAACCCATGAACGACGCTCCCGAGCAGCTCCCGGCCGCGAACACCGAACCGGAGAAAGAGCAGTCCTGCCGCTCCATCCTCATCGTCGACGACGAGGAGTTCGTGCGGAACGCCCTCCGGCGCGCCCTGCGCAGGGAGGGCTACCAGCTCCACTTCGCCGACGGCCCGGAGGCGGGCCTGGAGCTGCTCAAGCAGACCCCCGTCGACCTGGTGATGAGCGACCAGATGATGCCCGGCATGACCGGCACCGAGTTCCTGAGCCTGGTGCGCGACCGCTGCCCGGACACGGTGCGCATCCTCCTCACCGGCCACGCCGACATGGACGTCGCCATCAAGGCCATCAACCACGGCGAGATCTACCGCTTCCTCTCCAAGCCCTGGGACGACCTCGAGCTCAAGCTCACCCTGTACCTGGCCTTCGAGCGGCTCGCCCTGGAGCGGCAGAACCGCCGCCTGCTCTTCCAGCTCCGGCGGCAGCAGATCTTCCTGGGCGCCCTGGAGCGCGAGCACCCCGGCATCCTCCAGGTGGTGCGCGACGAGAGGGGAGCGATCGTCCTCTCGGAAGACGAGCTCTCCAAGGCCACCGCCGCAGCCATCTGAGTGGATGAGGGTCCACATTCATGACCGCCGAGCGCCTCCCCGTTCTCCTCGCCGACGGTCCCCGCCTGCGGGCCAGCGCCGCGCGGCCGCTGCTGGATGCGGCCGGCTTCTTGAGTCGGCCCTTTCGCGGCGAGCGGCAAGGGCCCGCGCTCATCCTGGTCGACCCCGAACGCCACGACGCCCGCGCGCTCCTCGAGGCCCCCGAGGCCGAATCGCAGCTCCGGGCAGTGGCCTTGCCCGAGGACTCTCGGCTCCTGCAGCGCTGCCTCGACCAAGCCGCACAGGGGCTGGGCCAACCCGACCTGGCGCAGGCGGCGCAGATCACCGCCATCGTGAGCGAGCTCTCGGGGCTGGCCGACCTGAATGCGGTGCTGCGGCTGGTGACCGTCCGCGCGCGGCAGCTCGTCGACGCCGAAGGGGCCACGGTCTTCCTCGTCGACTACGACCAGGGCGAGCTGGTGGTCCGCGCCGCCGAGGGCGGGACCGGCGTGCAGCTGGTGGAGACCCGCAGCAGCCTGGGGCAGGGGATCGCGGGCTCGGTGGTGCAGAGCCTCCGCCCGCTCCTGGTGAATGCGCCCGCCGAGGATCCGCGCTTCGACGCCACCAACGATCGGCGCACCGGCTTCGTGACCCGCAACCTGGCAGCGGTGCCCATCTTCTGGCACGGGCGCCTCGTGGGCGTGTTGGAGGCGGTGAACCGCAACGGCGGCCCCTTCAGCGAAGCCGACCTGCGCGCGCTGGTCACCCTGGCACAGCACGTGGGCATCGCCGTGAACCACACCCGCGCCGCCGAAGCCCTGGTGGCCACCGCCTGGGCGGCGCGGCAGCGCTCGCAGGATCTGGAGACCCTGGTGCGGGAGCGGACCGATGTCCTCACCCGCGCCAAGAGGGAGTGGGAGCAGACCTTCGACGCCATCGCCGAGCCGATGGCGGTGATGGACGGCTTCGTCATTCGCCGCGCCAACAAGGCCTACGCGCGGCGGGCGGGGCTTCTCATCAATGAGGTCCCGGGCCGCACCTGCTATCGCCTCCTGGGGCGGACGGCGCCGTGCCCGAACTGCCCGCTTGCGCGGACCCCGCCAGGCACCAACGGCGAGGTAGAGCTCCACTCCGGGCGATTGGAGGCGATCTCCGGCTTCGCCCTCGCCGACGGCGGCACGATCGCGCACTACCGCGACGTCACCTTGGAGCGCGCGCTCGAGGCCAAGCTCCGCGCTGTCGATCGCCTGGCCGCGGTGGGTCAGCTCGCCGCCGGCGCGGCGCACGAGATCAACAACCCGGTGGGCTTCGTCTCCTCGAACTTGGTGACGCTGAGCAGCTACCTCACCGATCTCGCGGGCGTGGCCAACCGTGCGGCGCTGGCCGGAAGGCTGGCCGCGGTCGGCGACCTCAAGGGCGCGGCGGCGCTCTTCGTTTCCGACGAGGTGGACGTGGACATCGAAGAGACGGTCACCGAGGTCATGGCCCTGGTGACGGAGAGCCGCTCTGGGCTGGAGCGGGTGACCAACATCGTCCGGGCGCTGAAGGAGCTGGCCAAACAGGAGGTCCAGACCGCGCCCGAGCGGGTGTCGGTCTCCACCCTCGTGGACACCGTGCGCCGGCAGCTCGCGCCCCTGCACCCCAAGGTGCGCGCGAGCTGGCGCCACCGGACCGACGTGCCCGTGGTCTGCCAGCCCCTCCATGTGGAGCGGGCGCTGGCCGCAGTGGTGAAGAACGCGCTCCAGGCCGCCCAGCAGGGCGGCGGGAACGTGGAGCTCTCCGTGGAGGCCATGGGGAGCGAGGTGCGCGTCACCGTGGCCGACGACGGCCCGGGCATCCCCGATTCCATTCGGATGAAGGTCTTCGAGCCCTTCTTCACCACCCGCGGTGTAGGCGGCGGCGTGGGCCTGGGCCTCACGGCGGCCTACGGGATCGTGGCCCGCCATGGAGGCCGCATCGAGCTCGTGCCCCGGCAGGGTGGCGGCACCCTCGCGGTGATCGTGTTCCCCGCGGCCGCGAACGCTCCGGAGAGCGCTCTGGGCCTCGACGAGTCCGCGGCTTGAGCCTCGCCCGGCGGGTGAACGCGCGCCGGTGGGTGAATTAGCACCCGGCTCGCCTCCGCCTCCCAGCCCTGCAACCGCGCGAGTTCTCGCGGAGTGGGCGTTGGCATCCCGAATGCTCTGAGGCCGGGCATGGAACACTTCGAGCCCACGCCCTCCGACGACACGGTCGTCCTCGCCGCGCGCAGGTCGAGCCCCAGCGTGCCCCGGCCGCGAACGCGCGCGTCGGGCTCGTGGCGGGGGATCCAGTTCGCCCGGGTCACGCTGCCCGACGCCACCATGCAGGACGTGCAGATCGAGCGCCGTGGCCAGGGGCCGCTGATGGCCACGCTCATCGACGCCGAGTGCCGCATCAAGCCGCTCGTGCAGCTCGACTTCAGCGAGGGCGCCACGCCCCGCGTGACCTGGGCGCCCGACCGGGAGGTGTCCCTGGCCGACTCGCTGGAGATCGTGGCCAAGGTCTGCGCCGCGCTGGCGCAGGCCGCGGCCGGCGTCGCCGTCCAGGAGTCTGCCGCGTCGTCGAACCCGCTGGCTCCGCCCCCGACCGACGACGCACTCGAGGAGGAGCTCGCGCGCGCGCTGCCCTCGCGGAGGTTCGGGCTGGCGCTGCTGGGCATCGTCGTGGGGTCGGCCGGTCTCCTGGCCGCCTTCGCCGGTTGCCTCGGCCGCCACGAGGCGCACGGCGCTTTCGAAGGAGGAGCGCCCAATGCCGTGGCCACGCCGGTCGCCGCCACGGTCGTCGAGCCGCGAGTCGCCGCGGCGGCAGCGGCAGTTCCGGCGAGCGAGCTGGAGCGGGTCGCGCCCGTGCCCGCGGCGAGCAGCAGCCCCGCGGTCGCCGGCCGCGATTCGGTCAAGCCCGCGCACCGGGGCCACCACCTCATCGCGCGCTCGGAACGGCGCCACGTGAAGGGGCTCGCCCCGAACACCGGGCTGGTCGCGTTGCGCACCAAGGCGGGCCTCGAGGTCTCGCTGGACGGGCTCTGGGTGGGCATGACGCCCGTGCGCGCCATTCCCCTCGCCGAGGGGGGCCACGTGCTGGAGCTGCGCCAGAGCCCCAAGGTCACCCAGGTCCTCGACCTGGAGGTCACCGCTGGTGATGAGGTCACCCTCTTCCTCGAGCTCGAGTAGCCCATGCGAACCCTCGAACCCGATCCCTGCAACCCGAGCATCCTCCTCGTGGCCCTCATCTTCGCGGTCCTGACGACGTGCGGCTGTGGCGTCGCCGCCGATGAGCCGGTCGCAGGCGCTCCCAGCGAGCGCGCCCAGAGCGCGCTGGATGGCGACGGCGGCGCCGATGGAGGCACGGAGCCGCAGGACGTTGCCCTCGCGCTGGATGGCGGCTGCACGGTGATCGTGGTGGCCGAGGACGGCGGGGCGACCCGCCCGATCGTCCCGGCGAGCGACGATCAGGAGCTCTCGGGCAGCGGCTGCAGCAGCGCCGGTGGACGGAGCTCAGTCCCCTTCGAGCTCCTGCTCCTGGCGGGCACCTGGACGCTGCTCCGTCGGCGCCGCGCAGCGTCGACGCTCGCGCTCGTGCTCGGCGTGCTGGCGCTGGGGGCGCGGGCAGAGGCGGCGAGCACGTCGACCGCGGGCTTCGCCCTCGACCGCTTTGAGGCCGCGGAGCGCGGGAGCCACTGGTTCGCGGCCGATGATCTCGACCTCCAGGGCGAGCTGCGACCGACGCTCGGGTTCACGGCGGACTTCGCCGACGCGCCGCTCGTCATCCGCTCCCTGAAGACGGGCGCGACGGAGCCCCTCGTGGCGTCGCAGCTCACCACCCAGCTCGGGGCCAGCTTCGTCCTCGCCGATCGCGTGCGCTTCGGGTTGACCATGCCCGTGGTGCTCGACTCCCAGGTTGGCGCCGGGTCCCTGGGCGGCTACCCGTACGCGCCTGCGAGCGGCGTGGCCCCGGGCGACATGCGCGTGGCGGCCGACGTGCGCCTCCTCGGACGCGCCAACGGCCCGCTCGCGCTCGCCCTGGGTGCGCGGCTCTACGCTGCGACCGGCAGCACCGCCGCATTCGCGAGCGACGGCCGCTCCCGCGCGGGGCTGCGCGCTGCGGTGGCGGGGGCCCTGGGCCATTTCCACTACGCGCTCGCGCTGGAAGGCGTCGCCCGGCCCAGCGACCCCACCGCGACCGTGCCCCTGGGGAGCGGCGCGAACCTCGCTGCGGCGGTGGGCTGGCAGAGCGCGGGTGGTCGCGTGCGCATCGGGCCGGAGCTCATCGCTGCGCTCGACCGCTCCGCCAGCGCACTCGTGCCCAGCGCGCCGGGTGCGAGCGCGGAGGCGCTCCTCGGCGCGCATGTGCAGGTGGGCCCGGTGCTGCTCGGGCTCGGCGCAGGACCCGGTCTGTCCCAGGGCGTGGGCACGCCGCGCTGGCGCGGGCTGGTCTCCTTCGACTGGTCGCCGCCGCCCGAGCAGAAGCGGTCCATCGACACGGACGGCGACGGCATCGTCGACGCGCGCGACGCGTGCCCCGAGGTCGCGGGCGAGCCCGACCCCAACCCCGCGCGCAATGGCTGTCCGCACCCGCCGCCCGACCGCGATGGCGACGGCATCCCCGACGCCCAGGACGCCTGCCCCGACCAGCCCGGCCCCGCCACCACCGACGCGGCGCGGAACGGCTGCCCCGTGCCCCCGGCGGATCGCGACCACGATGGCATTCCCGACGCCGAGGATGCGTGCCCCGACGTGTCCGGTCTGGTGAGCGGCGACCCGGCCCGCAACGGCTGTCCGCCGCCGGATCGCGACGGCGATGGCGTGCCCGATGCACAGGACGAATGCCCGGATACCCCCGGGAACCCGGAGCTCGGCGGCTGCCCCGGCTCCGATCGCGACGGCGACGGCGTCCCTGATCGCCTCGACAACTGCCCGGCGGAAGCGGGGCCGGCGTCGAACCAGGGCTGTCCCGAGAGCCAGCCGCAGATCGTGGCCATCACGCGCCAGAGACTGGTGATGCGCTCGTCCATCACCTTCGCCGGGAGCTCGGCGCGGCTGGAGTCGCAGAGCGAGGCCGTGCTCGACCAGGTGGCCCGGGTGCTCAAGAATCACCCCGAGATCGTGGCGGTGACGGTGGAGGGCCACGCCGACGTGCATCCGCTCGCCGACGCGAACTTGAAGCTCTCGGTGGCTCGGGCCCAAGCGGTCATTCACTACCTGGCTGCGCACGGCGTGGCCCACGGCCGGCTCCAGGCGCGCGGCTACGGCTCCACCCAGCCGCTCGTCGACCGCGACGGCTCGGCGGAGGCCCAGGCGCAGAACAGCCGGATCGAGCTCCGCTTCTTTGCCGTGATGCGCTGACTGGGTGTGGCGTGACCCAGGATCTGTATGGCGACCCAGGTGGTCCGGATCGAGGGCGGGAAGGGTGGATTTCAGATTCCGGAGTGTTTGGCACCGGTTGTCCAGCGGTGCGCGGCTCGCAAGCCAAATGAAGATTTCTGGCACGCGTTGAGCATTCGGAGGGCTGCGTGGAGGACGCAATGATCGAACTGGCACGCAGCTGGACCGACGAGCTCGTCGACGCCGAGGAGGCGCTGGTTCGGCATGAGGGCTCTGCCGAAGAGGCCATGGCTCTGGCTGCGCAAGCCGCCCGCCTCGCGGTCGACGCGGACGATGCGCTGGTCGCCGTTCCGCAGGGCGACCACTTCGTGTGTCACGGGTCGCTGGGTCCTGCGATTCCGGCGGCTGGAGCGCGGGTTCCGCTCGCGGGGGGCCTGGTGGAGCGATGCCTCTCGGAGCAGAGGATCCTCTTCGTCGACGACCTCGCGCAGGAGCAGCGGGCTCGCCCCGCCAGCGCTCTTCGACCGGTGCAGGGCGCCCTGCTGCTGGTCCCGGTGATGAGCCACCAGAACGCCCTGGGCGTGCTGGTGGTGTACCGGAGCTCGACGCGCGCCTTCGGGCCAGAGGAAGGCAACCGCCTGCGCGTGCTGGCGTCCATCGCAGGCCTGGCGATCTCTCGAAGCCATGAGCGCCGCCAGCAGCATCGCCTCGAGGGACACATCCTGCGCTCCCCACTGGGGCTCATCGTCTTCGACGGCAGGGGTAACCTGCTCCGTGCCAACCGGAAGGCCTGTGAGATTCTCGGCCGCCCGGAGCGCGAGCTCCTCGAGCTGGGCTGGGAGGCGCTCACCGCGCGCGACGGGACGTCGTTCGGTGGCCTGGTGGCGGAGGTCGTATCCGGCCACCGCGACGCGGCCGAGTGCGAGCTCCGGCTGGAGCTCCCGGACGGCTCGGTGAATTGGGCGAGCGCGGTGACCACGGTGGTGATGGGCGAGGGGGGCGGTGTCTCGTACGGGGTGGTCCAGCTCAAGGATCTCACCGCCGGCGTGATCGCCGAGGAGCGCGCGCGCCGCTCGGCGGCGCTGCTCGAGGCCTTCAGCGAGACGCTGCCCGTGGCCATGGGCGTGGCCGAGTTCCTGGGCGACGACCTGCGCATCATCCGCGCCAACCACACCCTCGCGAACCAGGTGGGCATGGACCTGCACCAGCTCCGGGGCAGGCGGGTTTCGGAGCTGCCGGTGTCGCAGGTGAGCGCCAAGCGCGTACTCACCTTCGTGGCCGAGGCCGTCCACGGTGGCCAGGTGGTGCGCTTCGAGCTGGACAGCGGGGTCACCGGGCGCCACTTCGACTGCTATGCCGCGTCGGTGAAAGGGATCCGCGAAGGGCCGCCCATGGTCTGCTTCGCCGCCGTGGACACCACCGACAGCCGCCAGTTCCAGAGCCGGCTCATCGACACCGAGCGCCTCGCGAACATCGGGCGGCTCTCGGCGCAGATCGTCCACGACCTCAGCAACCCCATCACGTACATCACCTCCAACCTGGCC
This sequence comes from Deltaproteobacteria bacterium, assembly GCA_018266075.1. Lineage (GTDB taxonomy): Bacteria > Myxococcota > Myxococcia > Myxococcales > SZAS-1 > SZAS-1. The sequence continues at coordinate 126,440 of JAFEBB010000008.1, forward strand.
ATGCTGGGCGAGGAGCTGCTCACCCTGCCGCCCGAGGTGCCGAAGGAGTCGGCGGCGTTCATGCGCACGGCCGTGGCCGAGGCGCGCGAGGGTGCCACCCGGGTGTGCTCGCTCATCCGCGAGGTGCTGGAGCTGGCGCGGCCCGCTCGGACGCGGCGCGGCCCTGCAGATGTCCGCGACGTGGTGGAGGGCGCGCTCCGCATCGCCCGCGGTCAGATCCTGGGCCGGGCGCGGGTGGTGACCGAGCTCGACGACGCGCCCACCGCGGCGATCGACCCCAGCCGACTGGGTCAGGTGGTGCTCAACCTCATCGTGAACGCGGCGCAGGCCATCCCCGAGGGCGATCCCGGCGCGCACACCATCCGGGTTCGCGTCCGCGCGGTGGACGACGGCGTCAGCCTGGAGGTCTCGGACACCGGCTGCGGAATCCCCAAGGAGACCCTGGAGCGGCTCTTCACGCCCTTCTTCACCACCAAGCCCGCCGGCGTGGGCAACGGCCTGGGGCTGGTGAGCTGCAAGGAGTACGTCCAGGACGCCGGCGGCCGCATCGAGGTGGAGAGCGAGCCGGGCCGGGGCACCACCTTTCGGGTGGTCCTTCCCATCTTCGACGGCGCTGCGCCACTGCTCGGGCCCCGGCTCGTGCCGGCCTGAGCGCGTGGTCCGACCGGCATCACCGCCCAGGCCGATGCCAAGTTCGCGACAATCTGGTGCCGGCAATGGTTTCACTTCGTCACCAGGAAATCTAGGATGACGACCACTCCCATGATCGACACCTACGCGCTTGGAGTCGAACGCCTGGTCGGCGTGATCCAGGAACTGTCGCGGGCACGGACGCTCGAGGACGTACAGGTCATCGTGCGGCGGGGGGCGCGGGCGCTCACCGGGGCCGACGGCGCCACCTTCGTGCTCCGCGACGGCGAGCAGTGCTTCTACGCCGACGAGGACGCCATCGCCCCGCTGTGGAAGGGCCTGCGCTTTCCCATGTCGAGCTGCATCAGCGGCTGGGCGATGTTGAACCGGCAGTCCGCGGTGATCGAAGACATCTACGCCGACGCGCGCGTTCCGACCGAAGCGTACCGGCCCACGTTCGTGAAGAGCCTGGCCATGGTCCCCATTCGCGCCCAGGAGCCCATCGGCGCCATCGGGAACTACTGGGCCACGCACCGCAAGCCCACGGAGCAGGAGGTGAAGCTCCTTCAGGCGCTCGCGGACAGCACCTCCACGGCGCTGGAGAACGTGAAGCTCTACCAGGAGCTCGAGCAACGGCTCGGGGAGCGCACCGCGGCGCTCGAGGCCGCGAGGCAGGCCGAGGCCGCTGCCCGGCATGAGCTGGGCGAGCGCCGCCGAACCCAGGAGGCGCTGCGGCGGTCCGAGGAGCAGCTCCGCCAATCGCAGAAGATGGAGGCGGTGGGCAAGCTGGCCGGGGGCATCGCCCACGACTTCAACAACGCGCTCACGGTGGTGCTCAGCTACAGCACCATGGCCGTTCGAGAGCTGAAGGCCAGCGACCCGCTCCGGGAGGATCTGGAGGAGATCCGCAAGGCGGGTGAGCGCGCCGCGGCGCTGACCCGGCAGCTCCTGGCCTTCAGCCGCCAGCAGGTGCTGGCCCCGCAGGTCCTCGACGTGAATGACGTCGTGCGCAGCATGGAGAAGATGCTGCGCCGGCTCATCGGCGAGGACATCGACCTCAAGGTAAAGGTGAGCACCAACCTGTACTCCGTCCTGGCAGACCCGGGGCAGCTGGAGCAGGTGATCATGAACCTGGTGGTCAATGCCCGCGACGCCATGCCCCAGGGCGGCGGCCTCATCATCGAGACCGAGAACGTCCGCCTCGACGTGGGCTACGCGAGCACGCACTTCGAGGTGTCCCCGGGCGAGTACGTCATGCTCGCCGTCTCCGACACCGGAATGGGGATGGACGCGCAGACCCAGGCGCGCATCTTCGAGCCGTTCTTCACAACCAAAGGGCCGGGAAAAGGGACAGGCCTCGGGCTCTCGACCGTCTACGGCATCGTGAAGCAGAGCAAGGGGCACATCTGGGTGTACAGCGAGCCCGGCAAGGGGACGACCTTCAAGATCTACGTCCCCCGCCATGGCGACGTGGCCCAGCCGGTGGCTGCCGAGCCGCCCGAGGTCACCAACCTCACCGGCAACGAGACGATCCTGCTCGTGGAGGACGACGAGCAGGTGCGGCTGGTGGCGCGGGGCATCCTCCGCAAGAGCGGCTACAACGTCCTCGAAGCCAGGAATGCGGGCGAGGCGCTGCTCATTTGCGAGCGCCACCCCCAGCGCATCCACCTCCTGCTGACCGACGTGGTGATGCCCCAGGTGAACGGCGTCGAGCTCGCCAAGCGGCTCGGGGCCGTGCGGCCGGACATGAAGGTCATCTGCATGTCGGGCTACACCGGCGAGGCGGTGCTGCAGCACGGCATCATCGATTCGGGCTTGGCGTACATCCAGAAGCCCCTCACGCCGGCCAGCCTGCTCACCAAGCTGCGCCAGGTGCTCGACCGCGATGAGCCCCGCTCCGGAGCGGGTGCCGGCTGACCCACGCGGTCAACGCGTACCGCGGCTTCGGCGCGTATCCCCGCGTGAGATGGCTGCTGAGAGCGTGGCCCGAAAGCTGCTCAGGACCTCGAGTGGACCCGCGTGCGAGCCGCCGATGCGCGCGCCGCGCACGCCCACACGAGGTTGGCCATGCACAAGCTGACGGCGCTCACAGCTGGAATGCTCCTCGCGAGCTGCGGCGCGACCACGGTCGAGATCCGGCAGCCCATCGTCTGTGCCATCAGCCCGGCCGTGGTCTTCGTACCCACGGCGCGCGGGGTGAGCGCAGTGCTGCCGGTGGACCTGTCGAGCGCGCAGGCCGCCGACGAGGCCTCGGCCGTCAGCGCGGAGCTGGTGTCGGCCACCATCGCTGCGCGCAATGGACAGGCGCTCGGCTTCGCCCACTCGGCGCGGGTGACCGCCATGCCGGTGGCCTTCGCTATCGATGACACGGCGAAGACCGTGGTCTCCGACGGCGCGCCGTCGTCCGTGCAAGGGGGCATCGTCTCCGTGGATGGCAATGGTGCCAACCTGCTCCCCGCCGTCACCCAGGGGCGCACCGCGATTGCCATCGACCTCGAGGGCGCCCCGCCGAAGTTCGGCTTCTGGGCGGACGTGAGCGTCTGCGTGGGACTGCAGTCGCGCGACGCCGAGAACTGATCCCCTGCGCGCCGGATGCGGCCTCGGTTGGTTCGTCTCTCCTTCTTGACTCACCGTGACCTCCCCGTGCCGCGCGAGCAACCGCCGCGCGGTGACCGCAGGCAGGGTCGACAGCACCCATGACCAGACCTCGTGCAAGTGAGGGCGCCATGTCTTCTCCTTTGATTCACATCGAGATCGATCTCTCCGAGGTCGAGAGCACGCCGCCCTCGAGGCCAGCGATGCTCGAGCTGGTGATGCCCGCGCCGGCCCAGCCGGTACCGCTCCCCATGGTGGATGACGTGCCCTGCGTGAAGCGGCTGCCGAGCCTGCAGCTGGCGGTGCCTGCGGCCGCTGTTCGGGTGCCCATCCCCTTCATCGCCGAGACGGAGTCGGTCGCTCAGCCTGAGCCCGCAGCCGCGGCCCGGGGGGTGGGTGCCGGTGTTCCCCAAGCTTGGTACGAGGCCGAGGCTGCGCTCGCCGAGGCCATGGGCCCGCTGGCCCCGCCGCCGCGCTCGCCGCTGTCGTCGACGCTCGCCGCGCTGACGAGCATGGAGCGCACCGCGTTCCAGCCCGCGCTCGCGGCGGACCGGGCGGCGACGGGCCTTCGGCGAGCAGCAGGGCTGCGGCTGCGCCTCGCCCAAGCACTCGACCCGGGCAGTTCCCTGCCGCCCAAGCCGGTGGATGCGCTCCTGGCTGAGCTCGATGGCGTGCTGACGACGCTGCACAGCTTGGAGGCGGAGACCGAGTCGTGCGCGGCGCTGGAGGCCATCAACCAGATCTGCCAAGCGCTCGCGGGCCACGGCGAGGACCTCTTGGCCACGACCAGCGTCTACGCCGAACGGCGCGCGTCGAGCCGCCCCGGCCCCACGCCGTCGAGCGCGCACCGCGGCTGATCTCTCCGACGACGCGAAGGTCCGGCGCGAGAGCTCTTGCGGACGGCAGGCGCGCCTCGGGAACGATGGCGCTGGGGGTGGGCCTGTTCGCCTGGGCTCTGCACGACGACCGGAGCCGATTTCTGCGCGCGTCGTGGGCCAGGAGGCCGTGGCTGGCCCGCGCGGCAGGGTGCTTGCTCATCCCTGCCGCTGGGCGACGAACCTCGCTGCTTGTCCCGGGTCGAGTCGAGGCCGCGGTGCATGGTGACCGCGGTCGTCCTTTCTTCAGACCTCCTCCCGAGGGTCGGGCTCGACCCAGGACCGCGCGCTCGACCGCGCCGACCCAGTCGAATCCCGCGGCCTTAGTCCACGGCACGCCACGTGCTGTGCACGCAGTCAGGAGATCTGCCATGCAAATCATCACGTGTCCGCTGTGCGTGTGGGTGAAGCTGCGGTTGGGCAAAGAGGTGGAGGCGTGCGCCGAGTCCGAGTGGCGCACGCGCGAGATCCGCGCGCATGTCTATGCGCAGCACGTCCCCGAGCTGCCGTCGCATCGGCGGCCGAACGACGCGGCGCAGCCAACCCTTCCGTAGCGGTGATCGCGAGTGGCGGTTCAACCCCGACGGCTGCCCCGGCCTGAGGAAGGCGCGACGGCAAGCCCGAGGCGAGGCGGACACCCGCCGCCTCCCAGCCACGAGGTGACGCTCGGCCGTGCCGCTGGCTCAACCTCTCGGGCCGGCGTGTGCTGGGGAAACATTCGTCGTGACGCGGGCCTTCGGCGCTCGGCCATCACTTCAACTTCGGAGCTGGACGCCCAATCGCCATCTGAGACGGTCGCGCCAAGCCAGCGCTCGATCGAGGCGTACCGAATTTCTTCAGGGCGCGCGTCGCGAGCGAGAGGATGTACCGCATCGCGCTTCACATGCGGGCCGCCTGGCGCGTTGGAACTCGCAACTCCGCCCCCGAGGTGACTCCATGACCCGTGTCCTCGCCTTCTCCCTCCTGCTCGTGCTCGCCGGCTGCTCGAAGGACAAGGAACAGTGCCAGGCGATGGCGCTGGCCGCGGCGGATCTCGACAACGGCCTTTCCGAGCTCCGGAGCGCGGCGGAGGTAGGCAACCAGGCCGGGTTCGACGCCGCAAAGGGGCAGCTCACCGCCGGGATGGGAAAGCTCGCGACCCTCGAGGTGTCCGGTTCGAGCCCTTCGGCGGAGACCCTCCGGGGCGCGAAGAAGGAGCTGGCCGAGGAGCTCCCGCAGGCCATCGACGGCTACCAGAAGCTCCTGGCGGCGGTGGAGAAGAAGCCGAACCTGGGCCAGGCGTACAGCGGGGGTCGGCCGCCGCTCTCGGCCGCCGGCGTCTCGCTCGATGTGAGCGGGCTGCGCGCCACGCTGGCGACGACGCGCACGATCACTTGCAGGTGAAGCTCACTCGAGCGCAGCGTGCGATGGTGGCCGCGAAGCCCGCGGGCACAAGTCCCGTCCGCCGCCCCCCGCATGCACTTGTCCCAGCGGCTCGTGGAGCGCCAGCCGGATCCGCACTGTCGCTCGCCCGGTTCCGGGTGGCCTGCGCGCGCCCTCGGGCCAGGGCGGCGTGAGTGGATCAGGCCTCGGACTGGAGCGCGACCGCAGTGACCTTGTACTCGGGCGTATTCGTGAGCGCGTCACGCTGGTCGCTGGTCACCCGGTTGAGGAAGGCCTCGACCGTGTGGAAGGTGGCAAAGAGCTGCCCTGGCGCCACGCGGTCGTCGATCGAGACTGGGAGCGCGGTCTCGCCGTGGCGGCTTCGAATGCGGATGCGCGCGCCTTCGCGGAGCCCCAGCCGCGCGGCGTCGGCCGGGGACATGGCCAGTACGTCGCGCGGACGGAGCTCCAGATTCCGGGTGCGCCCGGTCATGGTGCCGGCGTTGAACTGGTAGAGCGTGCGCCCGGTGATCAGAACGAAGGGGAACTCGGCGGTCGTGGCCTCGGGCGTGGGTTTGAACTCGATGCGACGCAGGCTCGCGCGCGGGCCGATGGCGAACGCACCCTGGTGCAGCACCTGCGTGCCCGGGTGATCCTCTGCGGGGCAGGGCCACTGCAGGCCGCTCGGCTCCAGGCGCCGGTAGCTCAGGCCCGCGCCCGCGGTCCAGACCGAGCGCACCTCGTCCCAGATCTCCTCGGCGGACTGGAAGGCGAAGCCCTTTGCGTGCCCCATCGCCGCGGCGACCTCGCAGACGATGGCCCAGTCGGTCTTCACTCCGCTCGGCGGCTCGACGGCCTGGCGCACCCGCTGCACGCGCCGCTCGGCGTTCATGAAGGTGCCGTCCTTCTCGTACGACGCCGACACGGGAAGGAACACGTGCCCCAGCTCGCGCGCGGTCTCGTTGAGGAACAGGTCCTGCACCACCACGAGGTCCATCGCGGAGAAGGCCTCGCGGGTGGCGCGCTCGTCGGGGTTGGTGAGGAGGACGTCGTAGCCGATGGCCCAGAGCGCGTGCAGCCGGCGGTCGCGCGCGGCGTCGGACATCTCCATCAAGTCCAGCCCGCGGGTGCGCGGCAGCGGGCTCGACCAGGCCTTCTCGAAGCGCTCGCGCGCCTGCTCCAGCGGCACGTAGCCGGTGAGGTTCGCGGGCTCGCACCCCATGTGCGCCGAGCCTTGCACGTTGTTCTGGCCGCGCAGCGGGTTCACCCCTGCCCCGGGCTTGCCGAGGTTGCCGGTGAGGAGCGCCAGGTTCACCAGCGCCATCACCGACTCGGTGCCCTGCACATGCTCGGTCAGCCCCAGCCCGTGGAACGACATCGCCGGCGCGTGCGTCGCGTACACGCGCGCCGCCCGGCGGATGGCCTCGGCGTCCACGCCGCAGAGCTGCGCCGCGCGCTCGGGCGTCCAGGTCGCGAGGAAGCTGCGCAGCTCCTCCACGCCGTCGACGCGCTCGGCCAGAAACGCGCGGTCCACGAGGCCCTCGGCGAGCAGCGTGTGCGCCATGGCGTTGAAGAGCGGCACGTTGGTGCCCGGGCGCGGCTGCAGGTGCACCTCGGCGTGGTCGGCGAGCTCGATGCGCCGCGGATCGATGACCACCAGCCGGGCGCCGCGGAGCGCCGCCTGCTTGATGCGCGCGCCGACCACCGGGTGGTTCTCGGTGGCGTTGGCGCCGCAGATGAGGATGCAGCGCGCGCGCTCGATGTCGTCGAAGGAGTTGGTGGCCGCGCCGGTGCCGAGCATGGCCTTGAGCGCGGCGGCGCTGGGCGCGTGGCAGACGCGCGCGCAGCAATCCACGTTATTGGTCCCCAACACCACGCGCGCGAACTTCTGCGCCACGTAGTTCTCCTCGTTGGTCGCGCGCGCCGAGCCGAGCACAGCGAGCGCGTCGGGGCCATGCTCCTTCTTGATGCGTGCGAGCTCCTCCGCCACGTGGCCGATGGCCTCCGACCAGCTCGCATCGAGCCAGCGTCCGCCTTCGCGGATGAGCGGCGTGGTCACCCGGTCACTCGAGCGGAGGTAGCCGAACGCGTAGCGGCCCTTCACGCAGAGGTGGCCCTTGTTCACCGGCGCGTCGCGCGTGGGCTTGATGTTGACGATGCGACCGTCGCGCGCGCCCACGTCGAGCTCGCAGCCTACGCCGCAGTACGGGCAGGTGGTGCGCGTCCACGTCGAGGGCAGTGCGGCCGAGAGGAGGGTGCGGTCCTCGATGGCGCCGGTGGGGCAGCTGTCGGCGCAGGCGCCGCAGCCCACGCACGAGCTCTCGCGCAAGGACTTGCCGCCGTCGGGTGCCACGCGCGTGCGCGCGCCGCGGTTCAGGATGCGCCACACGAACTGGCCCTGCAGCTCGTCGCAGATGCGCACGCAGCGGTAGCACTCGATGCACTGGTTGAGGTCGACGTGCAGGTACGGGTGCGAGTCGTCGATGAGCGCGGGATCGCGGTCGCCGCGGAGCTCGCCGAGCACGCCGTATGCGTGGAACGCCTGGTGCAGCGGCTTCTCGGGCGCGCGGGCAACCGCGTCGGCTGGGTAGCGCCAGGCGAACTCCTCGAGCACCATGTGCCGCATCGACTCCAGCTCGGGCGTGCGAACGCGGACGGACATGCCGTCCCGCACCAGCGTGGTGCACGCCGGCACCGGTCGCTCTTGGCCGTCCAGGTGGACCAGGCAGAGCCGGCACACGCCGCGAGGCGTCAGGCGCGGATCGTGGCAGAGCTGAGGCAGGTGCATGCCCGCTCGGCTGAGCGTTTCGAGCACGGTGGAGCCGGGCCGCGCGGCGCATGGCGCGTCGTCGATGGAGAGCTGCAGTTGGCGACCGTCGCGCTCGTTTGGCATGACGATGAGGTTAGCCGCGCGCACGGGCGCGGCGTGGGCGGGGGTGCCTCAAGAGATGGCTGGCGTACGCGCGCCGCCCGCGGAAGCCGACGATTCGCGCCGACCCGCGCGAAATCCGCTCGGCGTCATGGTCGCTCGCGAGGCGAGGGCGGAGAGGCACCAGCGTCTGCGTCGATCAGAGAGCCGCTTGGGGGATGGCAGGGCGCGCACCCGGCGCGTGCGACGCTCGCTGGGCGTCGCGGCGTCCCCATGCCCCAGCCTTCCCCCGACACCGATCCGCTCATCGGCCAGTTCATCGGCGGGTCGGGTCTGGGCGCTCGCCTTGGGCGGCATGGGCTGGGTGTACGAGGACGAGCACGTGCGGCTGTCGGCTCGCCGGGTGGCCATCAAGGTCGTCCGGGGGGAGCTCTCTGGCGATTCGACGTGGCGGAGAGTGGCGGCTGCAGACGTCTCGCACCGTGACCACAGCTCTTCTGGATATCGCCAAGGAGCTGAAGCCATGAAGGTCACGCTGAGCGTCATCAAGGCGGATGTCGGTTCCATCGGCGGGCACCTCGCGCCTTCGGCCCGACTGCTCGAGGTGGTACGGGCGCATGTCCGCAAGGCCGTCGGCGAGCTGCTCATCGACGCGTTCGTCAGCTCGACCGGTGACGACATCGCCCTCCTCATGACCCATCGCCATGGGATCAACCACAAGGCCGTCCATAAGCTCGCTTGGGACACCTTCCTGGCAGGGACCCAGGTGGCGCGCGAGCAAGGCCTCTATGGCGCTGGCCAAGATCTCCTGAAGGAGGCCTTCTCGGGCAACGTGCGCGGGATGGGGCCCGCCTCGGCGGAGATGGAGATCGAGGAGCGGCCCAATGAGCCCTTCCTCTTCTTCGCCGCCGACAAGACCGACCCCGGCGCCTTCAATCTGCCGCTGTATCTGGCGTTCGCCGACCCCATGAACACACCCGGGCTGCTGCTCTCCCCAAAGATGAGCAAGGGCTTCAAGTTCGTGATCATGGATGTGAGCCACGTCGCGGGCGACCGGATCATCGAGCTCAACGCGCCCGAGGAGCTCTACGACATCGCTGCGCTGCTTCGGGATCCCGAGCGGTTCGTCGTGGAGTCGGTGTGGTCGCGCGCGACCAACGAGCAGGCCGTGGTGGTGGCCACGTCGCGGCTGCACAACATCGCGGGCAAGTACACCGGCAAGGACGACCCGGTGATGCTCGTGCGGGTGCAGATGAACTTCCCCGCGACCGGCGAGGTGCTCGAGCCCTTCGCCACGGGGCACTTCGTCGCCGGCTCGATGCGCGGCTCGCACCAGATGCCGCTGATGCCCGTCACCCAGGGCTCGCCCACGAGCTACTTCGACGGCCCGCCGCTCGTGACCGCCGCGGCGCTCTGCGTCCACGAGGGCAAGCTCACCGAGCCCGTCGACGCCTTCGCCCACCCGTTCTGGGAGCCGGTGCGCGACCGGGTGGCCACCAAGGCGATGGAGATGCGGCGGCAGGGCTTCTTCGGCGCCGCCATGCTGCCCATGAGCGAGCTCGAGTACACCGGCATCAAGGAGAAGCTGGAGCGGCTGGAGAAGAGGTTCCTGGTCCGCTCGTGACGGGGCGCTTCGGGAGCGAGCATGGCACTGGGCCTGGTGTTCTCAGGCGGGGCGGCGCGCGGCGCCTATGAAGTGGGCGTGCTGCGCCACCTGGTGGAGCACGTGCTCCCCGACGTCGGTGGCACCTGGCCCTTCCAGGTCCTGTGCGGGACGTCGGCCGGCGCGATCCACGCCTGTGCCATGGCCGCGGGCGCGCACGAGCCGGCCGCCGCGGCGCGCATGCTGGCGGACCGCTGGCTCGGCTTCGAGGTCGACCGCTTCGTGCGCCCCGATCTGCGCGCGCTGGTGGCCACGCTGACCGCGCTCCTGGGCCGGCCCCGGCGCGGGCGCACCGCGAGGCAGCGCGGCCTGCTGGACCCGGCGAGCGTGGCCGAGCTGGTGGCGCAGATTCCCTTCGGGCAGCTCGGCCCGAACCTGGCCCAGGGGCGGGTGACCGGGGTGAGCGTGAGCACCACCCACGTGGCCACCGGCCGCACCGTGGTCTTCACCCAGCGCCGGGAGCGCACTGTCGCCGCGCGCTCCTCCGATCCCACGGTGGTGACCCGGGAGGTGGTGCTGGGTCCCGAGCACGCCATGGCCTCGGCGGCGATCCCCTTGCTCTTCCCGGCCGTGCGCATCGACGGCGATCACTACTGCGACGGCGGATTGCGGCAGGACGTCCCGCTCTCGCCCGCCCGGCACCTGGGCGCCGACGCGCTGCTGGTGGTGAGCCCGCGGCACGTCGCTGCGGACGACCTGGACGCGCGCCGTGCCCACGAGGAGGCGTTCCTCGACCCGGTGTTCCTCGCGGGCAAGGCGCTCAACGCGCTCCTCCTCGACGGCTTCGACTCCGATGTGTACCGCCTGGAGCAGATCAACGGCCTGCTGGCCGCGGGCGAGCGCCGCTTTGGCCCGGGATACCTCGACGCGCTGAACGACGAGCTGGGCCGCTCCGGCCCGGACGCGCTGCGGGTGGTGCAGGCCCAGGTGGTGCGGGCCAGCGTGGATCTCGGCCGCCTCGCCGGAGAGGTGGTGCGCACGCGCGAGTTCCGGCGCCGCGCCACCGGGCTCGTGGGCCGCGCGCTGGTGCGGCTCGCCGAGGGGCCTCGCGGCGACCAGGCCGACCTGCTCTCGTACCTCCTGTTCGACCGCGCATTCTCCGGGCCGCTCATCGAGCTCGGCCAACTGGACGCCGCGCGGAGCCACGAGTCGCTGTGCCGACTCGTCGCCGGCCAGGAGCCGTCGCCCCCGCCCCGGTCGATCGAGGTCGATCATCCGGAACCGCGGTGAACGTTCGCGGCGACGCAGCTCCCGCATTCCGGAATCAGTGTGATGGGCCGGCGGGCTCGCCGCTCGGCGCTCGATTCAGGAGAAAGGCCTCGAGATCCTCCAGCGTTCGAACCTTCGGGTAATCGGGCTCGGCGATCTCGACACCGGTCCTCGTGCTCAGCCCGAGGAGGAAGCGCAGGAAGTCCATCGAGTCGAGGTCTGCGGCGTCGCGGAGATCCGCGCTCCGCGGGAGGCTCCCGGCATCCACCTCGGGAGCCACCTCGCGAAGTGCACCGAGGACGTGCGCGTGAATCTCATCGCGGGTCACAACGCCTCCGGCGCTTGAAGGAGGCGGTCAATGGTGGCGAGAAACCGGCTGCCGGCGTGGCCATCGGTGACGCGATGGTCGGCCGCGAGCGTGAACCACGCCGTGCGGCGCTCGGTCGCTCCTGCCGCCGAGCCGTGCTGTCGGATCCGCCCGATGCCCACCAGCGCGACCTGCGGCGGAAAGATGACGCCCTGGACCATGTCCGCGCCCCGGTCGCCGAGCTGGGAGACGGTCAGGGTGGCGAGCTCGAGATCCGAGCTGCGCAGGGCGCCGCTCCGGGCGCGCCCAGCGGCTTGTTCGAGGGCCTGGTAGAGCTGAACCACGGAGAGCTTCTCCGCGTCGCGCACGGCCACCACCACCAGCCCGCTCGGCCGCAGCGAGACCGCCACCCCGAGCGCCACGGTGGATTGAGGCCGGAAGGCGCCGTCGACCCAGTGGCCGTTGAAGCCAGGGACCTCCACCGCGGCCCGCGCCACCGCAGCGAGCAGCACCGCTGCGGGCAGCACCCGCTCGGCGAGGGTTCGTGCCGCGTTCTCGCGGGTGAGCCAGTCGAAGCAGCGGGTCAGGTCGACCTCGCTGGCCAGGTAGTAGTGGGGGATCTCGCGCTTGGACCGGCTCACCGCGGCGCCGATGGCGTGGCGCATGGCCGCGGTGCGATCTGCGGTCGCCGTTGGGGAAGCCGCGGCGCTCGCGTAGCTGGCCACGTCCTCGCGCTGGATGGCGCCGCCAATCCCCGTGCCCCGCACCTGCTCGAGCGGGACGCCGAGCTCCGCGGCGAGCTTCCGCGCTGCGGGTGAGACGCGGAGCCTGGGGCCTGCGACGGGGCGGGCAACCGGCGAGGCTGGCGCCGGCGCTGGAGGAGGCGCCTTTGCCTCCGGCCCTTCGTGAGCGGACGGGGCGGTGGCCTCGCCGGGCACGTGCACGTGCGCGAGCACCGTGCCCACGGGGACCTTGGCTCCCACCTCGACCCGGATGGCGTCGAGCGTCCCGTGCTCCCAGCATTCGACGTCGATGGCGCCCTTCTCGGTCTCGACCACGGCGATGATCTCCCCGCGCGCCACCTCCTCGCCCAGCCGCTTCTTCCAGGCCACCAGGGTGGCGGCGTCCATGTCGGCCCCCAGCGACGGCATACGAAAGTCACCCATGGCCCAGCGACTCCTTCGCGGCCCGGACGATGCCTTCCACCTGAGGGAGGCAGGCCTCCTCGAGGTGGTGGGGATAGGGCACCGGCACCTCGAGCGAGCAGACGCGGGCCACGGGCGCGTCGAGGTCGAAGAAGCCCGACTCCATCAGGCGCGCGCTGATCTCCGCGGAGATGCTCCCGCTGCGCCAGCCCTCGTCGACGATCAGCGCGCGGCGCGTGCGGCGGACGGACTCCAGGATGGTCCGATCGTCGAGCGGGCGCAGGGTGCGCAGGTCCAACACCTCGGCCGAGATGCCCTCGCGGTCGAGCTCGGCGGCGGCGGCGAGGACCTTGGCCAGCGAGCCGCCGTAGGTGATGACCGAGAGGTCCTGGCCCGCGCGGCGAATGGCGGCGCGGTCGATCTCCACCGCGCCCGCGTTGGGCGCGAGCTCGCCCGAGGCGTTGTAGAGCGTGGCGTGCTCGCAGATGAGCACCGGGTCGGGATCCTGGAGCGCGGTCCAGAGCATGCCCCGCGCGTCCTCGAGCGTGGCCGGGACGAGCACCTTGATCCCGGGAATGTGGGCGAACCAACCCTCGAAGCTGTGCGAGTGCTGCGCGGCGACCTGCCGGCCCGCGCCGGTGGCCATGCGAATCACCAGGGGCACACCCAGCTGGCCGCCGGACATGTGTCGAAGCGTGGCGGCGTTGTTGACGATCTGATCGAGCGCGAGGAGCGCGAAGTTGCAGGTCATCACCTCCACGATGGGGCGCATGCCGCCGATGGCCGCGCCGATGCCCGCCCCCACGAAGACCGACTCCGAGAGCGGCGTGTCGCGAATGCGCTCGGGCCCGAACTCGGCGAGCAGCCCCCGGGTCACCGCATAGGCGCCGCCGTAGCGGCCCACGTCTTCGCCCATGACGAACACGCGCGGGTCGCGCTGGAGGGCCTCGCGGTGGGCGGCCCGCAGGGCCTCCCGATAGGTGGTCGCCCCGGGCGCGCTCATTGCGGGGCCTCTTTCTCCGCGTGGACGAAGCGCGTGAGCGACGTCTCCGGCTCCCAGGTCCCCTGCTCCGCGAAGCGCACCGCGTCGTCGAGCTCGCGCGAGAGGGACTGCTCCAGGTTCCGCTCGGTGTCGGCGTCGAGCACGCCCGACTGGCGCAGCGAGGCGGCGTAGGTGAGCACCGGGTCGCGCTTCTTCCAGGCCTCGACCTCGGACTTCTCGCGGTAGAGCTCCGGGTCGTACATGGAGTGCGCGCGGAAGCGGTACGTCTTGCACTCCAGGAAGAAGGGCGCCTTGCCCTGGCGCACCCGGTCGGCGGCCTCGCGCGCGGCGCGCTCCACGGCGCGCACGTCCATGCCGTCCACCGACTGGGCCGCGACCCCGTACCCGCGGGCCTTGAGCACCAGGTCGAGTTGCGCCTGGTGCCGGTCGAGGGCCGTGCCCATGGCGTAGAAGTTGTTCTCGCAGATGAAGAGCACCGGCAGTTGCCAGAGCGAGGCCAGGTTCATCGACTCGTGGAACTCGCCCTCGGCAATGGAGCCGTCGCCGAAGTAGCAGGCGGTGACGCGCGAGAGGCCGCGCAGCTTGTCGGCAAGGGCGAGGCCCACCGCGACCGGCAGCCCGCCGGCGACGATGGCGTAGCCGCCGTAGAAGCGGCGCTTCGCGTCGAAGAAGTGCATGGAGCCGCCGCGGCCGCCGCTGCAGCCCTCGGCCTTGCCATAGAGCTCGGCCATCAGCGCCGGCATGGGCACTCCGCGGACCAGCGCGTGGCCGTGCTCGCGGTAGGCGGCGACGATGGCGTCGTCCGCCGTGATCGCCTGCAGGGTGCCCACCGCCACCGCCTCCTCGCCGATGTAGAGGTGGAGGAAGCCGCGGATCTTCTGGGCACTGTAGAGCTCGGCGCACTTCTCCTCGAAGAGCCGGATGCGGCGCATCTGACGCCAGAGCTCCAGCGCGTGCTCGCGGGTTTCGGTCTGGGGCTCGGCGCTCATGGGCTTCCCTCGAGGGTGGAGAGATCGCCCATGGGGAGCCCGAGCTCGCGCGCCTTGAGCAGCCTGCGCATGATCTTCCCGCTGCGGGTGTGCGGCACCTCCGCGACGAACGCGATCTCCTTGGGCGCCACCGCCTGGCCCAGCTTCTTGCGCGCGAAGCCGAGCAGCTCCAGGCGCAGGTCCTCGCTCGGGGCGTGGCCGCTGCGCAGCACCACGAAGGCCTTCACGACCTCCAGGGCAACCGGATCCGGCTTGCCAATCGCCGCGGCCTCCACCACGGCCGGGTGCTCCATCAGCGCGCTCTCCACCTCGAACGGGCCGATGAGGTGGCCGGAGGACTTGATGACGTCGTCGCCGCGGCCGACGAACCAGAAGTAGCCGTCCTCGTCCTGGCGCGCGAGGTCGCCGGTGAGGTACCAGCCGTCGGCGAAGCAGCGGCGGTAGAGGTCGTCTTGGCCCACGTAGGCGCGGAACATCGAGGGCCAGCCCGGGCGCAGCGCCAGCTCGCCGGTCTGGTTCGGAGCGTCGACGCGAACCACCGCGCCATCGGCACGCCGGACGATCGCCGCCTCGACGCCGGGGAGCGGAAGCCCCATCGAGCCGGGCTTCACGGGCACCGACGCGAAGTTGGCGATCATGATCCCGCCGGTCTCGGTCTGCCACCAGTTGTCGTGGATGGGCCGGCCCAGCACCTCGGCGCCCCAGACCACCGCCTCCGGGTTGAGCGGCTCGCCCACGCTCCCCACGAAGCGGAGCTTGCTCAGGTCAAAGCGGCGGGGGAGCTCGGGGCCCGCCTTCATGAGCATGCGGATCGCGGTGGGCGCGGTGTACCAGACCGTCACCCGGCGATCCTGGAGGATGCGGTACCAGCGCTCCGCGTCGAACTCGCCCTCGTCGACGATGCTGGTCACGCCGCAGGTGAGCGGCGCGACGATCCCGTACGAGGTCCCCGTCACCCAGCCGGGATCCGCGGTGCACCAGAAGACGTCGTCGGGGTGCAGGTCGAGGGCGAGCTTGCCGGTGAGGCGGTGCACCAGCACCGCGCCGTGGACGTGGAGCGCGCCCTTGGGACTGCCCGTCGTTCCACTGGTGAAGTGGAGCAGGGCGGGATCGTCCGGCGAGGTGGGCGCGATCTCGAACTGGGGCGAGGCCGAGGCCATCAGCGCCTCGAGGTCGCGCGCCTCGCCTGGAAGTGCGGCCCCCCGGACGTCGAAGAGCAGCACGTGGTCCAGCGAGGGGAGCGACGCCCGGACGCTCGCGACCTTCTTGGCGTAGAGCTGCGGCGTGGTCACCAGCATCTTGCCCCGACCCTGGGCGATGCGCGTGCGGATGGGCTCCGGGCCGAAGGCGGAGAAGAGCGGGCTGAACACGCTCCCGTTCTTCAAGGTGCCGAGCGCGGCCACGTCGAGCTCCGGCCGGCGGCCGGAGAGCGCGAACACCACGTCGCCCTTCTTCACCCCCAGCGCGCGCAGGACGTTGGCGAAGCGATTGGTTTCCTCTCGCAGCCGGCGAAAGGTGATCTCCTTCTTGGTGCCGTCCTTGCCCAGCCACACCAGGGCCATGTGGTCAGCGCGCGGCCCGGAGGCATGCCGGTCCACGGCCTCGAAGGCGATGTTCAGACCTCGACCGGCGGGGAGGCCGCCGAGCTCATGCCGCGCTTGCTCCCAGGAGAAGCTGCGTCGGACAGCAGGGTAGTCGACCAGGTTCGGTGACGTGGGCCAGGGGCCTGGCTTCTCGATCGTCTTCCAGGCCATCCGACGCCTCTCGCGTGCGCCAGGTCGGTACCGCTCGAACAGGACTTGGCTGGCTGAGGGTGGAGACGACCGATGCGTCCGGCAAGCCCCAGCGCGGCGCGCGCGGGCAAAGGGTCTCCGGCGATGTCGCCCACAGACCTTGCCTCCTTGGGAGTCGGACCTACCTTCGGCGCTCCGGCGTTCCCCACGCCGGCAACCGTCAACCCTCTTGCAAGGAAAGCGTCATGGCCATCACCCGCTGGGATCCGCTGTCCGAGCTCCGCAACTTGAGCCACCGCATGGAGCGCGCCTTCGCGCCATTTCAGAGCTTCGGTAGCTTCGAGCCGCTGCGAGCCGTCGAGGAGGAGAGCTGGCCCAACGTCGATGTCTACGAGGACAAGGAAGAGGTCGTCTTCCGAGCGGAGCTGCCGGGCATCGAGCAGAAGGACGTGGAGGTGGTGCTGGAGGACTCGACGCTCACCATCCGCGGTGAGCGCAAGCTCTTCAACGAGGAGAAGCGCGAGAACTACCGGCGCATCGAGACGGGCTATGGCGCCTTCTCGCGCTCCTTCGCGCTGCCCAGCACGATCGACCGCGACAAGCTCCGCGCGGAGATGAAGAAGGGCGTGCTCGAGGTGCACGTGCCCAAGCGCGAGGGCGCGAAGGGAAAGAACATCCCCATTAGCGGCTGAGTTCGCGCCGGCCGCTCCAAACGTCAGCTCCACGTGAGCCGGCGACCGATCCGTCGTGAAGGTCGGAGCGGGAGATCACTCCGGGTCCGGCTCGAAGATCGCCTCATAGATCGGCTCGGAGGGGGTTCCGTTTCGCGCGGTCCGCGCCGGGCCTTGGATGAGCACGGGTCTTCGAGATGTGCCGTCCGAAGTGGTTCCACTCTTCGACGGCGGGACGGGCAACGCGCGGGCCGAGGTGAACGCAAAGCCATTGGCGAACCGCCAAACGACACTGATCTCGAAATCCTCACCGCCGAGCTGCAAGGTCTCCATGCAGCACTCCAATCCGTTTGGGTCGGGGCTCCACCCGACCGGAAACCCGTTCGGCCCTCGATGCCCCACACCTGGCACGGAGTGAGTTCTCGCCCGGCCGCTTGCCCGGAGGACTCGGCTCCACAGGATGCGGATGCAGGCGCTCGAGGCACATGTGTCGGCGGTCGCACGGAGAAGCTCGCATGGACGGCTGGGGCCGCTTGAAGTCGAATCTGCTGCGTCGACGAAATGACGACAAGCGCGCCTCACCTCCTGAACGGACGACGCCGAGATCGAATCTCTGCTGTCCAAGTGGGCACGCGTCGGCACACGGGCGCAAGGAGGTCCAAGCGCGTCCCGACGGAAGAGGTGCGCACGGCTTGCGTCACCACACCGCAAGTTTCACGGTGGGTGCGTGACATGGCCGGGTGAACGCGCGGGCTTTCGGCGAAGGCGGCCCTGTAGGGCGTCCCAGCTCGAGGCGTTGAGCACGTCTCCCCGCTCCAGCCAGCCGCGCCGCGCCATCCACACGCCGAACTGAAGGTTGGCCAGCTGAGAGACGTGGTGCGCGTCGGAGGAGATCACCACCGGCACGCCCGCGCGCTTGGCAGCGCGGCAGCCCTGGTCGTCGAGGTCCATGCGCTCGGGCGTGGCGTTGGCCTCCAGGGCCACGCCGTGCTCGCGCGCGGCCGCCAGCACGGCCTCCAGGTCGAGCGCACACGGATCGCGCTGGCCGAGCTGGCGCCCGGTGGGGTGACCCAGCACGTCCACCAGGCCGCTCCGGATGGCGGCGATCATTCGCGCCGTCATCACCTCGCGCGGGTCGTTGAAGTGCGCGTGCACGCTCGCCACCACGAGGTCCAGCTTGGCCAGCGCGGCGTCAGGCAGGTCGAGCTCGCCCTGGGGCCCGATGTCCACCTCGATCCCCGCAAGCAGGTGCGGCCTTCCCCCGAGCTCGTGGTCCAGCGCGCGCAGCCGCTTCGCGTGCCGCGCGAGCTGCGTGGGCCCGAGCCCGAGGGGCCGCGACCGCGAGTGGTCCGTGATGGCCAGGTACTCGCGGCCCAGCCGCCGCGCCTCGGCCGCGAGCTCCTCGACGCTGGAGGTGCCATCCGAGGACGCGTTGGAGTGCACGTGCAGATCGCCGCGCAGATCCTCCAGCTCCACCAACCGCGGCAGCTCGCCCTGGGCGGCGGCCTCGAGCTCGCCGGTGTCTTCGCGGAGCTCGGGCGGAATGTAGGGCAGGCCCACGGCGCGGTAGACCTCCTCCTCGGTGGCGCCGCCGATGCAGCGATCGCGGCCGTCGAAGATGCCGTACTCGCTGAGCTTGAGCCCCTTGCGCACCGCCCTCATGCGGACCGCGATGTTGTGGGCCTTGCTGCCGGTGAAGTAGTGCAGCGCCGCGCCGAAGCAGTCGGGCTCGACGATGCGCAGGTCTGCCGAGAGCCCCGCAGCGAGGCGCACCGTGCACCGCGTGGGTCCCGCAGCCTGGACGTGCTCCACGCCGCGCCCGTGGGTGAACGCGCGCACCACCGGCTGGGGGTTGCGGGTGGCCACCAGCAGGTCGAGGTCACCCACCGTCTCCTTGCGGCGCCGGAGGCTGCCCGCGGCCTCGGCGCGCTCGACGCCGGGAACCTGGCGCAGCACCCGAAGCAGCTCCTCGGCGAACCCGAGCGCGCGGAAGAGCGGCGTCCGCCCACGCCGGGCGCGGTACCGGGCGATGGCCTCGGCGATGGTGGCCACGCGCTTCGCTCCCAGCCTCGGCACGCGAGCCAGCCGGCCATCGCGACAGGCCTCCTCCAGCGCGTCGACCGAGGTCACCTGCAGCTTCTTCCACGCCGCCGAGGCCGTGGTCGGGCCCACGCCCTCCACCTGGAGCAGCTCGCGCACGCCCGGGGGCACCTTCGCAGCGAGCGCGTCGTATTCGTCGAAGCTGCCGTGGGCCAGGAGCTGCTCCACGTGACCCTGGATCCCCGAACCAATGCCCGGGAGCTCGGCGAACTTCCCCTCGCGAACCAGGTCCTCGGCCCGGCTGGAGAGGAGCTCGATGAGCTGGGCCGCGCGCCGGTAGGCCCGCGCACGAAACGCGCTCCCGCCGGTGAGGTCGATGAGGTCGGCCATTCCGCTCAGGCGCTGGGCGATCTCCGGGTTCTCCATGTCGCACCTCGCTGCGCCGGAGGTGCGCTGCAAGAAGCCTGCGCAGCCTGGCAGGCCACGGACGACTCTCCTTCTTGCGCGCGTCTCACAACTCGCCGGCACGCGGCTCGCAGTCGTCGAGGTCCATGGACCATCGAGAGGCGCCCTGGGTCACGCAGCGCACGCTTCCGCTGCTCGCTGATCTCTACGCGTTCACCATGCTCGAGGCCTACCTGCGCGAGGGGCTGGAGCAGGAAGCCGTCTTCAGCGTCTTCGCCCGCCAGCTCGCACCCACGCGGAGCTACGCCCTGGCGTGCGGGCTGGAGCAGGTGCTCGACCAGCTCGAGCAGCTCTCGTTCGATGGCGAGGCCGTCGCCTTCCTGCGGTCGCTCTCCCTCTTCAGCGAGCGGACCCTGGCCTACCTCGAGAGGCTTCGCTTTACCGGCGACGTGTTCGCCATGGCCGAGGGGACGCCGTTCTTCGCCAGCGAGCCCATCCTCGAGGTGGTGGCGCCGCTGCCTCAGGCGCAGCTCCTCGAGGCCTGGGTGCTCAACCAGCTTCATGTCCAGAGCCTGGCGGCATCGAAGGCGGCGCGGGTGGTGCATGCCGCTGCAGGACGGACGGTGGTGGACTTCGGACTGCGCCGCACCCAGGGCGCCGACGCCGCCATCAAGGTCGCGCGCGGCGCCTACCTCGCCGGCGCCCATGCGACCTCCAACGTGCTCGCAGGCCGCTTCTTCGGGATCCCGGTGGTGGGCACCATGGCCCACAGCTACGTGCAGGCCCACCCGGCCGAGCTCGACGCGTTTCGGGCCTTCGTGCGCGCATTTCCCGAGGCGGTGCTGCTGGTGGACACCTACGACACGCCGCGCGGCGTTCGCGAGGTGATCCGCCTGGCGCGAGAGCTGGGCGCGGCGTTCAAGGTGAGCGCGGTGCGGCTCGACTCCGGCGACATGTTCACGCTCTCTCGGGAGGCGCGGCGGCTTCTGGACGAAGCGGGCCTGAAGCAGGTGGGCATCTTCGCCAGCGGTGGGCTCGACGAGCACGAGGTGGCGCGGCTGGTGAAATCGGGCGCGCCCATCACCGGGTTCGGGGTGGGGACCGCCCTGGGCGTCTCGGACGACGCGCCCAGCCTGGACCTCGTCTACAAGCTCGTGGCCTACGCGGGCACCGACCGCACCAAGCTCTCCCCGAGCAAGGTGCTGCTGCCCGGGCGCAAGCAGGTCTTTCGCGTGCTCCGCGACGGCCGCGTTCACCACGACGTGCTCGCCGGCGACGGCGAGGTGCACCCGGGCGAACCGTTGCTGCGCCAGGTGATGCGGAACGGCCGGCGCTGCGACGGTGGGCCGACCCCGCTGGCCGAGTTGCGGCGCGCGACCCTCACTGCCTGCGCGGCGTTGCCGGAGCGAATCCAGGCGCTCTCCGGTGCCGGTCAGCCTTACGTGGTGGAGGTGAGCGAGGCCCTGAACGCGCGGCTGGCTCGTGCGCGGCACGCGCTCCAGGCGGGCACATCGGGCGCCGGGGCTTGAAGGCGCAGCAACCCCGTGTGCTCACCGTCAGGGATGGGCGGCGTGCGCAGAGGTGGTCAGGTGCCGGGTGAACCATGCGGCGGCGAGCCGTGCCACCTCGTCGAGCGCTCCGGGTTCCTCGAAGAGGTGCGTGGCCCCGGGGACGAGCACCAGCTCCTTGGGTTCCGCGAGAGCCCTCCGCGCCAGCTCGTTCAGCTCGATCACGCCGTCGTCGTCTCCCCCGACGATGAGGAGCGTCGGGGCCTCGACCCGGCCGAGCGCGTCGCCTGCCAGGTCTGGCCTGCCGCCCCGCGAGACGATGGCGCCGATGACCCCGGGCCGGGCCGCTGCAGCCACCAGAGCGGCCGCGGCGCCGGTCGACGCGCCGAAGTAGCCGACGCGCAGGTGCCGCGTGGCCGTGTCCGACGACGACGTCATCCGCATCCTCGCGAACGCTGCCTCGACCCAGCCGGGACACGCTCCTCAGCAGACCTGAACGCCTTCCTGCACGTCAGGGCCGCGGATCCCAGCCCGCCGCACGCTGCGGCTCCGCGATCGGCCAGCGCACGGTGAACGTGGTGCCCACCCCGGCGGCGCTCTCGACCTCCACCTCGCCGCGGTGGCCCTCGACGATCCGCTTCACCAGCGCGAGGCCCAAGCCCGTTCCCTTGGCGCGCGTGGTGAAGAACGGCTCGAAGATGCGCGGCAAGATCTCCGGCGGGATGCCCACGCCGCTGTCGCGGAACTGCACCGCGCAGTGCTCCACGCCCGCGCGCGCGTCGCGCCCGAGCCGCACCTCGAGCGCGCCACCCTGGGGCATGGCCTGGATGGCGTTCTCGGCGAGGTTCACGAACACCTGACGCATGAGCCGCGCGTCCATGGGCACCTTCTCCAGCCCGGGCTCGGCGGTGATGGCCAGGTCGACCTTCGCCGGCGCTGCGCGAATCACCGTCTCCACCGCCTCTTCCACGGCGGTGCGCAGCGGGAGCTCCGCGCCCAGCTCGGGCTGGGTCGGCCGCGCGAACTCCAGCAGGTCGCTCACCAGGTGGTTGATGCGCTCCGACTCCTCCGTGAGGATTCCCAGAATCGGCTCGGCGTCGCGGCCCGAGGAGAGCTCGCGCCGCAGCGTCACCAGCGAGTTGAAGATCACGCCCAGCGGGTTTCGCACCTCGTGGGCCACCACCGCGGCCATCTCCCCCAGCGCCGCCAAGCGCTCGCGCTGGACCAGCTGTGCCTGGGCGCGGGAGAGCTCGCTGTAGCTGTGGCGCAGGTCCTCGATGAGCCGGTTCGACTCGTTGGCCGCCGCGAGGTGCACCGCCATCGCGGCCAGCACCTCGAGCTCGCGGCCGGTGACCTCGCGCGCCTTGTCCCAGGCCACGTTCATGATACCCACCACGCGCGAGCGGATGATGAGCGGCACCGACGCGACCACTTCCTGGCCCATGCGGCGGAGGATGCCCTGGCGGAGCTCGTCGTAGTCGACGGCGCGCCACACGTGCGGCTTGCCCTCGTGCGCCACCTTGCCCAGGTTCGTGCTCGCGAGCGGCACGCGCGAGAACGTTCGGTTGGCCTCCTCGGAGCCGCCCACGCTGAAGGCGAGGCGCCCGTACTCGCCGTTCTCCTCGATGAGGAACACCGCCACGGCCACGGCCTGGAGGAGCTTCATCACCTCGGCGCTGGCGCTCTCGAAGAGCTGGCTCTGGTCGCGGGCGGTCCCGGCAGAGGTGGCCACCCGGTCGAGCGCGGTGAGGGCGGCGTTGCGGCGCGAGAGATCGGCGATGGTGCGCGCGGCGTCGAGGGCGGCGCCCACCTGCGCGCCGAAGAGCGAGAGCGCGGGCACGTCCTCGGGGCGCACCCAGTCGCTGGTGACCAGCAGGATGTCGCGCGGCCCGCCGGCCACGTCCACGCGCACCATGGCGCCGCGCGGGTGGCGGCCGGGGTCCATGGCCATGCGCACCTCCTGGGGCTTGGCGTTGCCCAGGTAGCGCACGATGGAGAGCGGCACGTCGTCGAGGAAGACGTGGCCGTCGGCCCAGGCGGCGGTCAAGTTCGGGGTCCAGTTGTGAAGGGTGTAGACCGCCTCGCGCCCCAGCACGCCGGCGATGGGGTCCGGGCCGTGCAAGTTGTAGCCGTCGGCCAGGCGCACCCCTTTGCCCTCGGGGTGGAAGCGCACCATGGTGGCGCCGAGCGCGTTCAGGCCCAGCCCGGCAGCGCGGAAGATGTCGGCCTCGTTCTGCTCGCGCTGCACCGCCGCGCCCAACCGCACCAGGCCCTGGAGCACGGCCCGACGGTGCGCGCGCTCGGTCACGTCGTGGAGCTGGAAGAAGGTGTCGCCGTCGACCAGGGAGACGAAGATCTCCACCGTGCGCCGCTCGCCGCTGGCGCGGAGGAGGTCGAACTCGTAGCTCGAGGGTACGGGCTCGCCGCGGAGCCGCATCTCGTGCCGCTCGCGGATGCGCGGGCGGTGCTCGGCGGCCACCGGGGCGTCGAACGCCATGCCCACCACGGTCTCGCGGGGCAGCTGCAGGAGCTCGAGCAGCGCCGTATTGACGAACAGGTAGCGCCCCGCGCGGATGATCCCCGCGGGCAGCGGCAGCCGATCCAGCCACTCGTGCTCCACCTGCACGACCGTCCTGCCCCCGGGCGCGCAAGGATCCAGCGCGCCTCCCTGATCGAGAATACCCCAACGCCCCTTGGCCCCAAGAGGACCCGGCCGGGCGCGAACTTCACCCCGAAACCCCGGAGAGGTACCGTCGGGGGAAGGGGGGCTTGCCCGGATGGCCGCTGGACCGCGTCGGCAGCAGGTGGAGGAGCTTCGGCGGAGGCTGGCGGCGCTCGACGCCGAGGCCCACGCCCTGCGCAGCGAGCTCTTCACCGCGGCGCCGGGCACCTCGCTTCCGGGCACCTATGTGGTGGTCGAGGCCGCGGATCAGCGCGCCTGCGTGCCCGCAGCGTTGGTGAGCGAGGTGGTGCCGGTGCTGGCCTGGGTGAAGGTCGCGGGCGCTCCGGCGCACGTGCTGGGCAGCTTCTCCTATCGAGGCCGGCCCACGCTGGCGATGGATCTGGCCACGCTGGTGGGCAGCCCGCGACCGCTCTCACTCGACGCCCACGTGCTGGTGCTGGCCGCCGCGCGCCCCATCGCCCTGGCGGTGGATCGGGTGCTGGGCCTCATCGAGTCGCCGGCCACGCTCCTGGAGGATCCCGCCGGAAAGACCGGCTGGCGCGCGAGCCGGCTCGTCGAGGGCTTCTGCGGCGACGGCGATTCGCTGGTGCCCCTCCTGCGCATCGCTGCGCTCGAGGAGAGCGCGGGAGTCGGGCCTTGAGCAGGCTCAGCGCCGAGGATCGCCAGGCGGTGGAGCAGGCCCTGCGGCGCGAGTGCGGCATCTCGCTGGCGGCGAACCTGGTCGACACCCTCGACGGCGCCCTGCACCGCGCCGCCGCCGAGCTGAAGCTGACGCCGCAGGTGCTGCTCGCCAACGTGCGCAGCGGCGATCGCCGCGGGCTGGAGGCGCTGCTGGAGCAGGCGCGCGTGGGCGAGACCTACTTCTTCCGCCACCCGGAGCACTTCGACGTCCTGCAGAAGGAGCTGGCGACCTCGCTGTCCGACGGCGCGCGGCCGCGCATCTGGAGCGCGGGCTGCGCCAGCGGCGAGGAGGTCTACAGCCTGGCCATGGCCCTCGCCGAGGTGGGGCTCCTGGAGGGCGCGACGCTCCTCGGCACCGACGTGTCCGAGGTCGCGCTGGAGCAGGCGCGCAAGGCGGAGTACGGCAGCTGGTCGCTGCGCTCGCTGGAAGGTGAGCGGCGGCAGCGCTTCTTCCAGGGCGAGCTGCCCGCGCAGGTCGACCGCGCGGTGACGAAGCACGTGTCGCTGAAGCGCCACAACCTCGTCGCCGACGGGCCGCCGCTCACCGGGTGCGACGCCGTCTTCTGCCGCAACGTGCTCATCTACTTCGAGCCGGAGACGGTCGAAAAGGTCTTGGCCACGCTGGTCGACGCGCTGCGGCCGGGTGGCCTGCTGGTGCTCGGCCCCGCCGAGGCCGGGCTGGGCGATGAATTGCCGATCACCTGGATCGAGCTCGGTCGCACGCTGGTGGCCAGGAAGCGCGACGGAAAGCGGCCCGCCACCTCGCGCACGCGCGTGACCCGGCCCAAGACCATCGCGCCGAAGCCCGCGGTCCGCCCGCGCTCGACCCAGACCACGCGCGCGCGTCCGGCGACGACCTCTCGCGCGAAGCCGCCGACCGAGGACAGCTTCCAGCGCGCGCTCGCCGCCGCCCGCGAGGGCCGCGAGGCCGAGGCCGAGGCGCTGGCCCGCGAGGTCGGTGAGTGCGAGCTGCGGCCGGAGGCGTACCTCTTGCTGTCGATGCTCG
Organism: Deltaproteobacteria bacterium; assembly: GCA_018266075.1. Taxonomy (GTDB): domain Bacteria; phylum Myxococcota; class Myxococcia; order Myxococcales; family SZAS-1; genus SZAS-1. The sequence continues at coordinate 151,814 of JAFEBB010000008.1, forward strand.
CGGAGGCGCGCGGCGAGCTGCGCGCGGCCATCGACGCCGCCCGGCGCGCGCTCTACCTCGACCAGAAGCTGGCCATGGGACATGCGGCGCTCGCGTCCTTGCTGCGCCGCTCAGGGCAAGCCGCGGCCGCGGCCCAGGCGCGGCGCAACGCTTTGGATCTCGTTCAGGACCTGCCCGACGGCGCGGAGCTCTCGAGCGTGGAGCCCATCACCGCCGGCGCCTTGCGTGCGGCGCTACACGAGCCCGGCGACCCTCCGCGCGATTGGCGCGGGCGAGGCAACGTGCGATGAAGAAGACCTGCTGCAGAGCGCCGCGCGCAACGAGGTCTGGGAGTGAGCCGGCATGAGCGGTGAAACCACCTCGGGTGGCTCGGTTCGGCTGGGGCTACAGCTCCGGTTCATGGCCATCACCGCCGCGCCCATGGTGCTCCTGGCCACGACGTTGGTCGGCGTCTTCCACGGGCAGATGTACGAGAAGCTCCACGAGAAGATGGCGACCCGCGCGGACGCCGCCGCGCCGCACCTCGCCGGCGAGCTCGCGCCGCTCGTCGGCGCCAAGGACAAGGCGGGGCTGCAGCGGGTGCTCGAGGAGCGCCTCGCCGTCCAGCCGGATCACTTCTACGCGGTGGTGCGCAGCCCCTCGGGCGAAGTGCTGGCCCAGGTGCTTCCACCGCAGCTCGCGGGCGCCCTCCCGCCGGTGGTCGACGGTGTGCCGACGGCGCTGGCCAGGCGCGAGCTCACCGTCGCCGATGTGCCCGTGCGCGACCTGGCCTGCCCCGTGGGCGACGGAAAGGGCCCGCCGGTCGGCTTGCTGCAGCTGGGCTTCTCCGACCTGGCGACGCGCACCCTCGTGAGCGAGGCCACCAGCGCCACCCTGCGCTGGGGCGCTCTCGTCTTCATGCTCGGGCTCTTCGCGGTGCTGATCTTCACCCGCAGCGTCACCGGGCCCCTGGTGCGGCTCTCGGAGACGGTGGTCACCGTGGCCCGCGGCGATCTGGGCCAGCGCTTCGAGACCGACCGCACCGACGAGGTGGCGCTGGTCGCCCGCAGCGTGGACGCCATGGTGGGCCAGCTCCGCGGGATGCTCGCCGAGGTGCGCGGCGCGGCGCAGGAGATCGACCGCGAGAGCCAGCTGATGATCCGCACCGTGAGCCAGCAGAGCGCGCTCACCAGCCAGCAGGCCAGCGCCATCAGCGAGACCAGCACCACCGTCCGGGAGATCGCCCAGACCAGCGCCCAGGCCACCGAGCGCGCCGACGGCGTGGTCAAGGTCGCCCAGGCCGCCGAGGAGATCAGCCGCGAAGGTCAGGCCACCATCGAGCGCGCCATCGAGGGCATGCAGAAGCTCGACGAGCAGGTGCGCGCCATCGCCCTCACCATCACCGACCTCACCGAGCGCGCGGTGCAGATCGGCGACATCAACCAGACGGTGAAAGACCTCGCCGAGCGCTCCAACATGCTCGCCCTCAACGCCAGCATCGAGGCCAGCAAGGCCGGCGAGCAGGGCAAGGGGTTCTCCGTGGTGGCCATGGAGATGCGGACGCTGGCCGAGCAGAGCAAGCAGGCCGCGGGCAAGGTGCGCGACCAGCTCGCCGAGGTGCAGCGCGTCACCCGCGCGGCCGTGAACGCCACCGAAGAGGGCAGCAAGCGCGCCCAGGCCGCGGTGGGCCTCACCCAGGCCGCGGCGCAGACCATCGTGCGGCTGGCCCAGGTGTGCCAGGAGAGCTCGCTCGCGGGCCGGCAGATCGCGGGCAACACCCGCCAGCAGACACTTGGCGTCGACCAAATCGTCTCTGCTTTGCGGGAGCTCTCCAGCGCCAGCCAGACGTCGGTCGGCGGGACCCAGGAGATCGAGCGCGCCGCAGGGAGTCTCAAGAGCTTGGCGGGCAAGCTGGGCGATTCGGTGGGGCGGTACCGGGCGTGAGCAGGAACGGGTCGTGGGAGGGGGAGCGCGTCTCGGTCTCGGGCGCGCGGGATGAGGGAGGCTGAATGAAGCGGATCTTGATCGTCGACGACGCGAAGGTGGTGGTGAGCCTCATCCGCGTCTACTTCGCCAACTGGCCGGTGGAGTTCATGGTCGCCGCCGACGGCGAAGAGGGCCTGGTGCGCGCCAAGGAGCACAAGCCCGACCTGGTCATCGCCGACGTGCGCATGCCCAAGATGGACGGCTTCGAGCTCTGCGCCGCCATCATCGCCGACGAGAAGCTCGCCGGCACGCCCGTGGTGCTCCTCTCCGCCAACGCCGACGAGGCCGCGAAGAAGAAGGGCGAGCTCGTTGGCGCCACGGCCTTCCTCAAGAAGCCCGTCTCGCCCGAGGAGCTCAAGGCGACGGTGGGCAAGATCCTCGGCATCGGAGAGTCCTGAGCGTGGCCCAGTCGCTCGACTTCGCGCAGCTGTACAAGCGGCTCGACGAGGCCGACGAGCGGCTCTCGCGGCCGCTGGATCCCGCGGCGCAGCAGGCGCTGCTCGAGAAGCGCGCCCACACCGTCGCGCGCAAGGTGGAGCACGAGCAGGTCGACGAGCTCTCCGTGCTCGGTTTCACTCTGGGTGAAGAGCGGTACGCCGTGAAGGTGCACGACGTGGAGATGGTGCTCACCGCCAAGCGCCTCGCGCCGCTCGCGGGCGCGCCGCGCTTCGTGCTCGGCGCCGCCGTGGTGCGCTCGCGCATCGTGCCCGTGCTGGATCTGCGGCACCTGCTGGGCCGCGCGGGTCGGTCGGCGTCGGACCTGACGGGCATCGTGGCCGTGGCCGTGGGTGAAGAGCGGTTCGCGCTGGCGGTGGAGCACGTGGAGGGCCAGCTCGATCTGCCCAAGTCCACGCTCGGGCCGCCGCCGCCCGGGCCGTATCTGCACGTGGGCGCAGACCAGCGCGCCATCCTCGACCTCTCCCGCCTGCTGGAGCAGGCCGCCCGCGAGGGGCAATAGCCCGCGATGGACGAGCGCATCCGCAGCATCTGGCCGGTCTTCGCCGAGGAGGCGCGCGAGAGCGTGCAGTCTCTCGGCGACGGCTTGCTCGCGCTGGAGCGCACCCCGCTCGCCGAGGCGCGCGAGACGGTCATCGTGCTCAAGCGCACCGCGCACTCGCTCAAGGGCTCCGCGGGCAGCATGGGCTTTGGCGACGTGGAGAACCTCGCGCACGCGCTCGAGGACGCGATCGCCCACGCGCCGGAGCACGAGCGGCTCTCGGCCTCGATCGTGGAGGCCGCGCTGGCCGCCATCGCCAGCATCGAGGCCATGGTGGACGCGGTGGATCGCGGCGGATCCGCGAACATCCCGCGCGCCGAAGAGCTGGCGAGCGCGCTGCGCGGTGGCGCGCCCGTCGGGTCGCAACCTGCGAAGGCTCCCCAAGCGCGACCGGCGACCCAGGCCGCGCCCGCCTTGAGCGAGCTCTGGCCCACCTTCCACGCGGAGATGGATGAGCGGCTCAAGTCGCTGCGGAGCCAGCTTGCGGAGCTCCCCGCGAAGCTCGGCGCGGATCAGGTGGATCCGTTGCGTCCGCTCGCGGAGAGCCTGCAGCGCTCGGCCGCCACGCTGCAGCATGCGGGGCTCACCGCGCGGGCCGGGGCCGTGCTCGCGGCGCTCAAGCCAGGTGCCAAGGCCGCGCTGGTGAAGGCCGCGGAGGCCCTCGCGGGCGCGCTCGAGGCCGAGGCCAACCTGCGCAAGCCGGCCGCGGCCGCGCCCTCGCCTGCGCTGGCGGAGGTGGACGCGCTCGAGGCGGGCTTCGGCGCGGTGCGTGGCGCGTCGGCGAACCAGCGCGCCGAGGTGGCCCAGAAGTCCGCCGATCGCGTGCAGCAGTTCGTGCGCTGGGCGCGCGGGCAGGGCCGCGAGGATCTGGCGTCGATCGCGGCGCGCTTGCACGAGACCTACGCGGGGCTCGGTGGCGGGCAGCTCACGCCCGGTCGGGCGCTGGCGCAGGCGGCCGAAGCGCTCGTCGAGCTTCGCGCCCGCGCGCAGAAGGCGACCGACACGGATCAAGGAGAGTCGATCAGCACCACCGCGCGCGCCGAGCGCATGGTGCGCGTGGCGACGTCGAAGATCGACGGGCTCGCGGGGCAGGTGGAGCAGTGGTCGCTGGTGCAGCAGCGGCAGGAGTGGCGCACGGTGGAGCTGCGGCGGCTGCTGGCGCGCACCTGGGCGAGCGCCGCGGCGCCGCAGCGGGTGGCGACGCTGTTGCGCGCAGGCGAAACCCAGGCTGCTGCCGAAGAGACGAACCACCTCTCCGACGGGCTGCGCGCGCTGCACCGCGACCTCGCTCGGCTGGCGCAGGAGCTCATCGCCGACGGTGAAGCGATGCGCATGTCGGCGCTCGCGGCGCGCGAGGATCTGCGCGATCTGCGCACCGTGCCCGCGAGCGTGATGCTCGAGCCCTTGCCGCGCGCGGTGCGCGATGTGTCCGGGCGGTTGGGCAAGCAGGTGGAGCTCTCGCTCGTGGGCGACGACGTGCGCCTCGATCGCCGCATGGTCGAGGAACTCAAAGACCCGCTCATGCACCTGGTGCGCAACGCCATCGACCACGGCCTGGAGTCGCCCGAGGCACGGCGCGCGGCAGGCAAGTCCGAGGTGGGGCGGCTGGAGATCCGCGTGGAGCCGCGCGGCCGCCGCGTGGCGCTGCTCATCAAGGACGACGGCGCGGGCCTCGACGTGGCACGCATCCGCGCGGTGGCGAAAGCGAAAGGCGTGCTGGACGCCGCGGAGCTGGCCAAGCTCGACGACCACGAGGCGGTGCGGCTCATCTTCCGGCCGGGATTCTCCACCGCCGCGGAGGTGACCAACATCTCCGGGCGCGGCGTGGGCCTCGACGTGGTGCACGCCGCGGTGGTGAAGCTCGGCGGCGCGGTGAACCTCTCCTTCCGCGCCGGACGCGGCACGACGTTCGAGCTCGATTTGCCGCTCACCCTCGCTTCGGCGCTCGGCGTGTTGGTGCGCGCGGGCAGCGAGGTCTTGGCGTTCCCGGCCGAGTCGATCACCCAGATCTTGAAGGTCGCGCCGAATGAAGTGAGCTCGGTGGCCGGGCGCGCGTCGGTGGTGCACGAGGGCCGCGCGCTGCCGTACCTGCCGCTCGCGCGCGCGCTGGGGCAGGTCGCGTCCAACGAGTCGCGGACGCGCTGGGTGCCGGGGCTGCTCCTCGCGAGTGGGACGTCGCGGGCGGTGGTTGCAGTCGACGAAGTGCTCGGCGAGCAGGAGCTCGTGGTGCAGGGCCTGGGCAAGGTGATGGCGAACGTGAAGCTCGTGGCCGGCGCGTCGATGCTCAACGACGGCCGGGTGGTGACCGTGGCCAACGCCGCGGAGCTGTTGCGCCAGGCCGCAGAAGCGGGCGCGCAAGCCACGGAGCGGGCGCGCATCCTCGTCGCGGACGATGCGCTCACCACGCGCGCCTTGATGCGCTCCGTGCTCGAGCTCGCGGGTTACGAAGTCGCCATCGCGCCCGATGGCGAGGCCGCGTTCGAGCTGTTGCAGAAGGGCAAGTTCGATCTCGTCGTCTCCGATGTGCAGATGCCGCGGCTCGATGGACTCGGGCTGTGTCGACGGATCCGCGCGGATCAGAAGCTGCGCGAGACGCCGCTCATCCTGGTCACGTCGCTCGATGCCCAGGAGGACAAGGCAGCAGGGCTCTCGGCGGGGGCCAACGGCTATCTGGTGAAGCGGGAGGTGGAGCGCGGCAAGCTCCTGGAGCTGGTGGGGCAGCTCCTGCCGAGGTCGGCATGATCTCCGTGCTCGTGGTGGACGACTCCGCGACCATCCGCCAGACGCTGCGCGACATCCTCGAAGCCGATCCGGGCCTGCGCGTGATCGGCGAGGCCGCGGATGGTGCGAGCGCCGTGGAGAAGACCGTCGCGCTCAAGCCCGACGTGGTCACCATGGACATCTCCATGCCGCGCCAGGACGGCTTCGAGGCCATCCGGCAGATCATGGAGCGCGCGCCCACGCCCATCCTCGTCATCGGCGCGGCCGCGGACGACGCGCGCACGGGAATCTCATTTCGCGCCCTGAAGCTGGGTGCCGTCGAGGTGCTGAGCAAGCCGCGCGGCGACGACGCGACGGCGTTCGCGAGCCAGGCACGGACCATCGTGGAGTCGGTGCGGGCGGTCGCGGGCGTGCGCGTGATCCGCCGCTGGAGCCCGCGCGGCATCGCGCCGCCCCCGCGGGTGAGCTGCATCGGCCTGGTCGCGTCGACCGGCGGGCCGATGGCGCTGCGCACCATCCTCTCCGCGCTGCCCGCAGACTTTCCCGTGCCGATCCTCGTCGTCCAGCACATCACCGACGGCTTCACCGAGGGGCTGGCCCGCTGGCTCGCGAGCGAGACGAATCTCAAGATCCGGATGGCGGAGCAGGGCGAGCGCCCCGAGCCGGGCACGGTGCTGATTGGCCCGAACGATCGCCACCTGATGCTGAGCATGGGCCGCGTTCGGCTCGATGAGAGCCCGCCCGTGCGCGGACATCGGCCCGCCGGCTCGCTCTTGTTGGCCTCGCTGGCGCGCGAGCTCGGCGAGAAGGCTGCGGGAATCATCCTCACCGGCATGGGCGACGACGGCGTGTCGGGGCTCGCGGCGCTGCGGCAGCAGGGCGGCTACACCGCCGCGCAGGGACCGGAGAGCAGCATCGTCTTCGGGATGCCGCAGGTGGCGCTGGAGTCGGGCGCGGCGCAGCACACGCTGGAGCTCGGCGAGGTGCCGCTGACGATGATGCAGCTCGCGGGCGTGCCGCGCGTGCCTCGGCCGGGGCGGCGCAAGCTCTTGCTGGTCGACGACTCGCCGTCGCTGCTCAAGCTGGAGCACGATATCCTCGATGGGACGTACGAGGTCCACGAGGCGCACGACGGCCAAGCGGCGCTGGCGGCGCTGGAGAAGCTCTCGCCGGATGGCGTGGTGCTTGATCTGGACATGCCGGTGATGCGCGGCGACGAGACCCTGCGCCGCATGCGCGCGAATCCGAGGTTCAGGCGCACGCCGGTGGTGCTGCTCACCGGCGAGCAGAGCACCGCGCTGCGGCGGCTCTGCTGGGAGAGCGGCTGCAACGCGCTGCTCGACAAGCCGCTCGATCGGAAGCGGCTGCTCGACGCGCTGGCGCTGCACGTGGCCTGATCGCGCCGTGATGACGGTCGAGCCGCAACCAACGCCGGGCCTGCGCGCTTCGCTGCAGCTCCTGGCAACGCGGCGCTTCGGCACCTTCTGGGTGGCCGGCCTGCTCTCCAACATCGGCACCTGGGCGCAACAGGTGGCCGAGCCATGGCTTCTGCTCTCGCTGGGCGCAACGCCGCTCCTGCTCGGCCTCGACGCTTTTGCCCTCGACGCGCCCGGGCTCCTGCTCACCCTCTGGGGCGGGGTGCTCGCCGATCGCGCAGATCGCCGACGGGTGATCCTCGTCTTTCAGTCGGTGCAGATGCTCTGCCCCACGGCCATCGTGGTGCTGCTGGGGCTCGGCCTGCTGCGGCCCTGGCAGGTGGTGCTGATCTCGCTGGTGGTGGGCGTGACCGACGCGCTGTCGATGCCGTCGTTCCAGTCGATCGTGCCCTCGCTGGTGGAGCGGCAGCAGCTGGGCAGCGCGTTCGCGCTCAACAGCACCCAGTTCAACCTCTCGCGCATCCTGGGGCCGGCGCTCGCGGGCGTTCTCATGGCCCGGGTGGGCGCGCAGGCCTGCTTCGAGGTGAACGCGCTCTCGTACCTGCCATTCATCGGCGTGGCGCTCTGGATCTTGCCGCGCGGCGTGGCGCATGTCGCCCTCGACCGCGACGGCGCCCGGAGCGACCTCGTGGACGGACTGCGCCTGGCCGCGCGCACGTCCGGGCTGCGCGGGCCGTCGCTCACGGTGCTGGCGCCGAGCGCCCTCTGCTCGCCGCTGGTGACCTTCAGCCCGGTGCTCGCGAAGCAGGTCTTCCACGCGGACGTGGGTGGGTTCGGCGCGGTGATGTCGGCGTTCGGCGTGGGCGGGCTCGTGGGCGCGCTGTCGCTGCTCGCGGTGGAAGGCCACGTCGGCCGGCGCGTGCTCTGCTCTGCGGGCGCGGTGGCGTACGGCGCGGTGCTGGTGGCCGTGGCCCTCAACCCGTCGTTCTTGGCGCTGGTGGGCCTGCTCGCGCTGGCCGGCGTGGCGATGAACGTCTCCAACACCTCGGCCAACGCGCTCTTGCGGGGCACCGCGCAGACGGGCCTGCGCGGACGCGTGGCGAGCCTGTACATGCTCGCCCTTCGCGGTGGGATGGCGGTGGGCGCAGAGCGGTCGAGCGGCCTGAACGCACGGGGCGGCGCAAATTCCTTCGGCTCCCGCTCGTGTCCGCGTGCGACGCGCAAGCGCTGCGCCTCGCGCTGGCGGATCCGCGCGGATCCGATGCGGCACGCCGATTGCGAAAGCTTGGCGCACGGAGGCTGGACATGGCCACGCACGCGACGAGCTGGAGCGCCGACGAGATTCCCACCCCGACCGGACTGCGCGGGTTCTACTACAGCCGCTTCAGCGCACCGCTCTGGCTGGCGGTGCGGCTCGGCGTGGGCGCGACGTGGCTCTACGCTGGCATCGAGAAGCTGGTCGACGCCAACGGCGCCTGGATGGGCGCGTATGCCGGCGCTGCCGTGCGCGGCTTCGTCGCCGACGCCCTCGCGAAGAACATGGGCCCCAGGCCCGAGGTCAGCGGTTGGTACGCCGCCTTCCTTCGCGATGTGGTGCTGCCCCACGCGACGTTCTTCTCCGTGTTGGTGACCGTGGGCGAGATCGCCGTGGGGCTCGGATTGATCGCCGGCCTCTTCACGGGCGTGGCCGCGTTCTTCGGCGGGTTCATGAACCTCTGCTTCATGCTCGCCGGCACCGCGGGCATCAACCCCGTGCTCTTCGTGCTCGCCACCTGGCTGGTGCTGGCCTGGCGGGTCGCGGGTCACTGGGGCCTCGACCGCTGGGTGCTCCCGAGGCTGGGCGCGCCGGGCTGGCCCGGCCCCCGCGCCTGGCGCCGCCGCGAGCTCCTCGCTGCGTTCCGCAACGGCTGACCGTCGTCCAACGAAGGCGCTGCACAGATCTGGATTTCGACCGACGCGCGCCGGTGGCGCAGAGCCCGCGCGGTGCTTTAGCTACCTTCGCCGTCCACGAGAGAGAGCGCGTGCCCACCACCGCCGTTGTCGCCCTCGCGCTGCTCGCCGCCGCACCCGCGACCACGAGCGTGCGCACGTACTGGGTCGAGCCGAGCCAGGTGTTCGTGCAGGTCAGCGCGAGCCACAAGGTGCCGCACCTGGCCATCCTCGAGCGCGGAAACGCGGTGCAGGTGGTGGGCTGCGTGCCCGACTGCGCCGCCAAGGACGCCTGGGCGCTGCTCTCGCCCGCCGGTGCGCTGCCCCTGGCGCTGCTCTCGCCGGAGCCGGTGGCGGGAGCGATCCCCGTCGACGCGCGCTTCGTGTACGGGCACGCCAAGCCGGGCGCCGCCATCCACGCCGGGCCCGACGCGAAGAGCCCGCGCATCAGCCGCGCGGCGGGCGACATCACCCTCGCGTTCGTGGACGACGCGCCGCTCGCTGCCAAGGGTTGGCTGCGCGCCGTCGATGGCGGCTACGTCTCCACCGACGACGTCCACCTCATCCAGCCCTCCACGTTCTCCGGCCTGCACAACCCGCCAGATGTGGTGGCCTTCTTCCTCAAGACCACCAAGGCCAAGCGGATCCACGGGGATCCGTCGAGCACGGATGAGGAGATCGCCCGGCTCGCGTGGCGCGAGGTGATCGACGAGGACCACGACGTGGTGCACGTGCCCCAGGGGAACGTGCCGCGCAGCGCGGTCCGCATCGCCAAGAAGCGCGAGCGGCCCGCGGCCATTCCACCGGATGCGCACTGGGTCGTGGTTGATCTCGATCAACAGACGCTCACCGCCTACGAGGGCGACAAGCTGGTGTTCGCCACGCTGGTCTCCACGGGCAAGCCCACCTTCGAGACGGGCTCGGGCCTGTTCCAGGTCTGGTACAAGACGCGCCACACCACCATGAACGGCCGGCGCGAGCCGTACCACGTGGAGGAAGTGCCCGACGTCCTCTACTTCCACGGGCCGGACGGGCTGCACGGCACCTTCTGGCACGAGCGCTTCGGGCACACCGCCTCGCACGGCTGCGTGAACCTCTCCCCCGCCGACGCGCGCTGGCTCTTCGACTGGGCCCCGCCCACGATCCCTGACGGATGGCACGGCGTCTTCGTGCAGCCGGGTGAGACTTCACTCTGGGTGTGGGTGATGCACGGCGACAAGGCGCCGACCACGGCCCAGGCCGCGCCGCTCTCGCGTCCCGAGGGCTCGCCCGAGGACGACGACGACGGGTGACGAGCGACCCAGCAGGGGCGCGGCTCCCGGCCCGCAGTTGCAGGGTCAGCGCGGGCCCGACAAGCATGTGGGCCATGTTGCCCATCGTCGCTTCGCTGATGCTCGCGGCCTCGCCCGCGCCCACCGCCCAGTCGCTCGCCGCCGCCGCGCCCGACCTTCCTCGTCCGCTCGCCGAGCTGGCGCTCAAGGCCTACGCGCGCGCCAGGGAGCGCGGGGACGTGAAGCGCGACGTGCTCGCGGTCATCGACTACTCCAGGCCCTCCACCGAGAAGCGGCTCTGGGTCTTCGATCTCGACTCGGGCGCGCTGCTCTTCCACGAGCTCGTGGCGCATGGCCGCGGCTCGGGTGACAACCTCGCCACGCGCTTCTCCAACCGGCCGCACAGCCTGTCGTCGAGCCTGGGCTTGTACGCCACGGGCGACACCTACCTGGGCAAGCACGGCACCTCGCTCAAGCTCCTGGGCCTCGAGCCGGGCGTGAACGACCAGGCCGAGCCGCGCGCCGTCGTCATCCACGGCGCGGAGTACGTGAGCGACGCCTTCGCCAAGGTGCACGGGCGGCTGGGGCGGAGCTGGGGTTGTCCGGCGGTCGCGGCGACCATCGCGCCCAAGCTCATCGACGCCCTGCGCGGCGGCGCGGCGGTCTTCGCCTACTACCCGGACGCGACCTGGCTCTCGCACAGCGCGTTCTTGAACTGAGCTTCGCTATTCGAAGCGCAGCGCGTCGATGGGATCCAGCCGCGCGGCCTTCTGCGCGGGGTAGAGCCCGAACACCAAGCCCACCAGCGCGCTGAAGCCCACCGAGAGCGCCACGATGTCGGGCCGCACGATGGTGGGCCAGTGGAACTGCAGCGCCAGCAGCTTGGCGATGCCCAGCCCGAGCAGGATCCCCAGCACGCCGCCGGCGAGGGAGAGCGCCAGGGCCTCGGTCACGAACTGCGCGAGGATGTCGCGCGGGCGCGCGCCCACCGCCATGCGCACGCCGATCTCGCGCGTCCGCTCGGTCACGCTCACCAGCATGATGTTCATGATGCCGATGC